>JAGLGG010000303.1 GCA_023144145.1 Anaerolineales bacterium
AGGATCGCTGTGAAATTCGCCCTGATGTGCCTATGGATGAATTGGGCATTGACTTACGCGAGCAACATCCCATTTATATTGGCCGGTTCATCGATCGAGACCTGCCCCCCTACCGATCGGTCAAGTTGGAGGAGACGACGTGAGAAAAGAGATTCGCATCTCCGGATTTGGTGGACAGGGTGTCGTTCTTGCCGGATATATACTCGGTAAGGCTTTATCGCTCTATCAGGAATTGGAAGCCGTTATGACCCAATCCTATGGTCCTGAGGCCCGAGGGGGCGCATCAAGCGCAAACATCGTTACCGCAGATCGTCCCATCGATTATCCCTTCATCCAGAAAGCAGACGTTCTCATCGCACTCTCGCAAGAGGCATATACGCGCTTCCGCCCCAGGGCAAAGGACGATGCTGTAGTGTTGATTAATGAGGGTCTCGTAAAACCAAATCCTGATGATGTTGTATTTACAATTCCCGCCACTCAAATCGCTGAAGATCTAGGACGACGAATCGTTGCCAACATGGTGATGTTGGGCTTCATTACGCGTCATATTGAGGTGGTCGAGCGCGCAGCAATAGAAGAATCGATAAAAACCTCAGTTCGGGCCGACACCCTGCCCCTCAATCTTCAGGCTTTCGAACTTGGTTACGAATATACGAACGTCAAGGAGCTTGCCGTTGAGTGATTCTGTTCTCGTTGTCGGTGGTGGCATAGCCGGTATTCAAGCCGCCCTAGACCTAGCAGAAGCTGGTGCAAGGGTCTTCTTGGTCGAAAAAGAGGCCACCATTGGCGGCATAATGGCTGTCCTAGATAAAAATTTCCCCACCCTGGACTGTTCAATTTGTATCGAAGCGCCCAAAATGTCTGAGGTTGAACTCCATCCGAATATCGAAATACTCTCCCTCGCTGAAGTAATCGAGATCCAAGGTGAGCCCGGGGCGTTCAGAGTTCAGATCAAACAAAAAACGCGGTTTATTAACGATACCTGCACAAGATGTGGCGATTGTACTCAAGTCTGCCCCGTCGCTACTCCCAATGAATTTGATTCCGGGATGGCATCCCGAAAAGCAATTTACACTCCCATTCCTCAATCCGTACCAGGGACATACTTGATAGATATCGAGAACTGCCTCAACGATCCACCTAACTACTTGCCTTGTGATAAATGTGTGCAAATCTGTCCACCAAAATCAATTGACTTTCTTCTCGCAAGAGAACAAGTTATTGAGCGTCAGGTAGGTTCCGTCATCGTTGCCATTGGTTACGATCACTTAAACCCCCAGGAAATAAGGGAATTCGGTTATGGCACCCACCCCGACATCCTCACAGCACTAGAATTCGAACGGCTGGTTAATTCCGCCGGTCCAACTGAAGGTGACATCATCCGACCTTCAGACGGGTGCCACCCCGAGAGTGTGCTCTTTGTACTTTGTGTGGGCTCGCGAGATCAACGCTTTCAGCGTTACTGCTCGCGATTCTGCTGCATGTATTCGATAAAGCACGCCTACCAGGCGCTCGACCATGGGATTCCTAATGTTTCCGTCTTGTACATGGACATACGCGCTTTTGGAAAAGGCTTTGATAATTTTTGGATCCGAACAGAAGAAGCTGGAGCAAAATTCTTGCGCGGTCGACCTTCCCAAATACGCGCCAATGGCTCTCAAAAGATCCAAGTTCGTTATGAGGATACCGACCTGGCAAAGAGTATCGACAGCGAGTACGACATGGTGGTCCTGGCCAATGCAGTTACCCCTCCTGACGGTTTAGAGCAATTCGCGGGGCGAATTGGTATCGACCTCGATGAAGATGGCTTTATCAAAGCGAATGAGACTAAAGGCGGGCTCGTCGTCACTACTCGACCAGGAATTTACGCTGCTGGATGTGCAACGGGACCAAAGGATATTCCTGATAGCGTCTCAGAGGGAAGTGGCGCTGCGGCACTTGCTCTCAGTCACCTGTCTGATCGTTATTGGCCCGAGCCGCCTGAAATCGAACCCATGACAGAAATCGAAGAAGCTCGCGTGGGCGTTTTCGTCTGTCATTGCGGAAGCAATATTGCCGGAGTTGTTGATGTAGGTGAAGTCGTTGAGTTCGCAAAAAAGCTCCCCGACGTTATCTACGCTGGAAACCAGATGTTTTCCTGTGCAGGAAATACACAGAAGGAAATCGAAGACACGATTCGAGACGAGCATCTGACGCGCGTCGTTATCGCCGCCTGTTCACCCAAAACGCATGAATCAATTTTCCGCGGTGTGCTCCTTCGGTCCGGATTGAATCCATACCTCATGGTAATGTCTAACATTCGAAATATGGATTCCTGGGTTCACAAATTCGACAAGCCAGCTGCCACCCTCAAGGCGATGGACATGGTGGCTATGGCGGTTGAGAAAGCTCGCCGGCTCGAGCCGCTCGAGATTTCCCATTTGCCAGTAACACAGCGTGCGCTCGTCGTAGGTGGTGGTATTGCAGGAATGACTGCTTCAGTTGCATTGGTAAAGCAGGGAATTGAAACGCACCTCATCGAAAGAGAAGATCAGCTGGGCGGATTGGTGAAAGAGCTTTTTGAGATATCGCCATCAGGCATCGACGCCACTTCCCTTATACAAGCGAAAGAAAATGAGATACGCAACAGCGATGTGCAGGTGCATTGCAACACGACCATTGAACACGTCAGCGGTGTAGTTGGAAATTTCCATGCACAGCTCTCTACGGGCGAGGAATTACAGGTCGGTGCGATTGTTATGGCATCTGGCTCAACTGCGTACCAACCGCATGAATTTCAAAATAACCACGACATTCCAACAATTACCAATCTCCAATTGGAAGAAATACTCAAGAATGGGGAACCGGATCAGGATCGCATAACCTTTGTCGCTTGTGTTGGCTCCCGTCAGGAAAATATGGGCTGTTCACGCTACTGCTGCACCTCCATGATCGGTCAGGCACTTCGATTGCGTGAACAGGGCAAGAAAGTTCGAGTCCTGTACAAGGACATTCGAACGTACAGTCGTCAAGCTGAAGAATTATATGAACGTGCCATGCGAGCCGGGGTTCAGTTCTTCCGTTATGACATCGACAAAGCTCCACAAGATGCTTTGAAAGTGAGGCATGACTACGTCGAAGTCTTCGACCACCTGCTGAATGAAAATATTCGCATTCCAACGGACCTGCTCGTGCTTGTAGTTGGTTTGGTCCCCACATCGGATACCCTTTTCGATCAGTTGAAACTGGCTCGTTCTGAGGACGACTTCCTCATGGAACTCCATCCCAAATTGGGACCTGCGGAGACAGCTTCTCAAGGCATCTACCTTGCGGGTGCGGTCCAGGGCGCAAAGGATGTTCGTGAGTCTATGGCGCAGGCGCTTGCAGCTTCGGGGAAGGCTGGGTCGCTTCTCTCTAGAGGCATTATTGAAAAGGAACCCCTCACTGCCAAATTAATTGAGGAGTTGTGTATCGGCTGCATGCGCTGTGTTAAGGTGTGCCCATATGGCGCAATAGAGCCGACAGGACCAGTAAAAGAGGGCATCGTCAGGATATTAGAAGCTGCCTGTATGGGCTGTGGAACCTGTGCAGCGGAGTGTAATTTCGACGCCATTGAAATGCCTTACTTTACGAAGGGGCAAATCCTTGCACAAATTGACGCCGCTCTTGCCAGGGAGCCGGAGAACAAATGCCTGGTTTTCACCTGCAATTGGTGCTCCTATGCTGGCGCTGACCTTGCAGGCATTGAAAAACGGCAATATCCAGCTTCCGCCCGCATCATTCGCACGATGTGTTCCGCCCGCTTTGAAGAGGATTTTGTCACGCGCGCATTCGAACACGATGCCGGGGCAGTTTTGGTTACAGGTTGCCGGCTTACAGAGACCGGATCTGATTGCCACTATAACTACGCCAATCGCCTCACCTGGAAACGGTTTCAACACTGGCAACGCAAGTTCCAACGTAAGGGTGTCGATGCCGAACGCCTTCAACTTCGCTGGATTTCCGCCGCTGAAGGAAAAGAGTTCGCAGAGAAAATTCAAGAAATGGATGATGTTATCCAGACGCATAGAAAAAATCTGGACCGCGCAGAATCAAAAACGGAGTCGCCAGTTCTGTAGAATATAGGTGAAAATATTGTGGAATCTGAATTATCTGAGCCAACCTACATCACACTTGATGACAACTTGTGGGGAGAAATTCTCGAAGCAACTAACGGCGCTGCCGGACCTTGTTTCCAATGTGGTGTTTGTACTGCCACCTGTCCTTGGGGGATCGTAAGGGAAGAGGATTTCACTGTTCGAACTCTCCTGCGCCGAGCTCAAATAGGCTCTTTGGAAAAAGTAGAAAGCTTATGGTTGTGCACGGCCTGTGCACAGTGCGAAGCGTCTTGCCCGCGTGGCGTGCCCATTGCAGAAGTTATTCGAGGTCTGCGCTATCTCTTGTGGAAACGTCGCCACGTCCTACCAGACCTGCCAACTACCCTTTGGTCACTTTATTGGAACAACAACCCTTGGGGGCAACCCCCTTCGCAGCGGACTCAATGGATGGGAGATTTAGAAGTTCCTTTATTCGACGCTGACCGGCATGAAATCCTGCTTTATATTGGGTGCACCCCTTCATTCGACCGAAGAGCACAAAACATCGCTCGCTCGCTGGTTAAAGTGCTAAAAGCCAGTGGGGTCTCTTTTGGAATCTTGGGTGAAGGTGAACCTTGCTGTGGGGAATCGGCCCTGGATCTTGGGCACCGGCCCTACTTCGAGGAGCTCGCTAACAAAGCTGTAGCGGTTTTTTATCAAAATCAAGTCAAAAAAATTGTTACGATCTCTCCGCATTGCTACGACGTAATGCAAAACGAATATCCAGACGACGCTGAATTCGAGGTCCACCACTACACTCAATACTTAGCCTCTCTCCTTCAAAATAATCTTTTATCGTTCCAAAACCCACTGAATCACAAAGTCACATATCAAGATCCTTGTTTCCTTGGTCGGCGCAATAATGAATACGACGCTCCAAGAGAAGTGATTAATTCAGTACCTGGAATTTCGCTCCTGGAAATGGATAGATCCGGTCCTGAGACTTTATGTTGCGGTGGAGGTGGAGGGCGGATGTGGATGGAGACTCCCATAGGTGAGCGCTTCTCCGATGTACGTGTACGTGAAGCCGCTTCAACCTCTGCTGAGATATTGGTCACCTCCTGCCCCTTCTGCATCACGTGTTTCGAAGACAGCATCAAAGCAGAAAGCCTGAATGGGCTCAAGGTTTTGGATGTCGCTGAATTAGCAGCGCTGGCACTTGAGGAGTTGACTTAGGTGGTTGCCTCTTTATTTGATCCGAGTGAAGAAAACAAAGCTATCTGGGTTCTGCTTGAATCCGCAGGTGTTGAACTGACAGATGTCTCCTTCGAGTTACTTGCTAAAGGTAGAGAGCTTGCGGATGAAGTGGATTGGCCCCTGGCCGGTGTTCTAATCGGGGACCGTTTGGAGCATCTCAACTCCCAAGTTCTCTCGCATCAAGCTGATGAAGTATTGTTGCTCGAACATCCGCTCCTGGAGGCATTCACCGTTGATGCGTACACCCAGGCGCTTTATGCAGCAATTATGGAACGTATACCCAGCGTCATACTCTTTGGGGCGACACCGAATAGTCGGGACATCGCAGGGCGCTTAGCGGTTCGTTTACGAACAGGACTGAATGCCGATTGTATAGATCTGAGGATGGACAAAGATCGAGGGGTCCTAATTTCTGACGTAACCGGATTTGGTGGCGGCGTGGTGGCATTACTTGAAATGCCAGATCATCGACCGCAATTGGCAACTGTGCGACCTGGCGTTTTCCACTCTTTGGAAGCCTCCGCCCCACGGTCGGATAAAGTCCGCAGGGCAAAGGTTGAATTGGACCAAAGCGTCATCCGCACCAGGATCATTGAACAAGTAAAAGGTGAAGGTGTAAGTATTGGCCAGGCTCCGGTCCTAGTTTGTGGAGGACGCGGGATCTCTGGGAATTTTGAGATGCTCACGGAGCTCGCTGAGCTCTTGGGTGGCGATGTAGGTGCTACCAGGCCCCCCGTGGATGAAGGGTATATCGAGCGTGAGCGTCAGGTTGGCCAGACCGGAGTGATTTGCCACCCGGAGATTGCGATAAATTGTGGGATCAGCGGCGCCTTTCACTTTGTGGTTGGCATTCAAGACGCCGAAATTATCATATCGATTAATTCAGATCCCAACGCCCCGATTTTTGAGTTCTCAGATTATTGTGTCGTTGGGGATGTTGAGCAGATTTTGCCAGCCCTCATTCAATCTTTGAAAGAGGAACGTGTGGTGACCCATGCCTGATCTGCACATGGCCGTCTGCATGAAGGTAGTGCCCAAACCCGAAGAGATTCGCGTCGATCCCGAAACTCGAACGTTATTGCGTGAAGGCGCGCGATCAGAGATCAATCCTCCTGACATGAATGCCCTCGAGATGGCGTTATCTATCAAAGACGAAGCCGGCGGGCGGATCAGCCTGATCTCCATGGGTCCACCCTTCGTAGAAGAATATTTACGCGTTGGATTAGCAATGGGTGCAGACGATGCTTACCTGCTTACTGACAGGGCATTTGCAGGTGCTGACACTCTGGCGACCACTTATACCCTCGCACAATGTCTTCACAAAATTGGAGACGTAGAGGTCGTATTACTAGGTGAGGAATCTTCCGACGGTGCGACTGGGCAGGTTCCTCCTGGTTTGGCCGAATGGATGGATTATCCCCTCATAACACTGCTTCGCTCCCTGGAGATTGATAAAGAGCAAAATGTACTCCGTGGAAGAAGGAATGTGGATGGAGGATATGAAATTCTTGAAGTCCCATTGCCTGCAGTAATTTCAGTCGCTACGGCTGCAAACGAACCACGTTTTATGGATTTTGAACGAAAGGGATGGGCATTCGAGGACACTCAGGTGACGATGTGGGATGCTCAAGATTTAAGCGCAGAATCACAATTCATCGGCATTCCAGGATCACCGACGATCGTGACCGGGCTGGAGCAAGCTGCTTCCCAAGAGCGGAAAAACATTTTTCTTGATGGTGGCGCCAGCGAGATCGCAGATCAACTAGTGAAGATACTTCGATCAAATTGAATCGTTATCAATAACCTTATAACTCCTATCTTATGGAATTCACAACCTATATCATCTCAAGTAAGCAGGTGTGTGTAATAGTTATATCTACACCGCGATTAGCTGAAACGCTGAGTTTTCAGACCTAGGGTGACGGCAGGTGAAGGAAGGTCCTTATTTGAATTGTAAAATCTGGAGTGCATCGGCTCTGCCGATGCCCAGCGTTTTTTGCTGGATTTAATTCCCATACAATATCACCAAAAGTATCAATTTACATATTCGGAGTTTGTAGTGTTCGAAACGAACGAACTCTTAGCACAGGCTTCGCCTGTGCCGCCAAAGCAGAGCTTTGGCACTCCAAAAGCATAGACCCATTACGATAAGCCTCCCTTAAAAATTGCAGAGGCGGGGATTCAAAGGCTTTGCCAGAATTTGCGGAGCCCTCTACTTCAGCTCCTTTGAAAAATCCTGACACCCGGTCGACATAAAAAAGGTGCGGTCCTCCAGTAAATCCAGGCCAGCATTGAAGTACGAATTTAGAACGAGCCGGAATGTATTTACTGGTGAGATCTCGTCGTAGAAGACGGATTTATCTACACCAGGGAGGTAGTAAGCATTTAAGATTGCTGTCGCTTCCCTCATCGCATCTTTTGATGGTGAGCGCCAAACCACAGTTGACCTGGGTCCGTGATCGCCCTGAAGAATAACGATGGGTTTGGATGGTGATTTCCCTAGGAGATCCTTCAACCACATTAATAAGGAATTATTAAGGAACGTGACCTGATCCGAATAGCCCAGGATATACTCCTCGTACGTACCTTGAAACATATTCCCGTCCCAAATAACAAAGGGGTACCGCTGATCTGTAGCAATTCCGTTTGCGTCGAACACGAAGGGCGGGTGTGGAGCCACAATGTGTGCAAATACGAATTTGGGACCAGGTTCATCAGCTAGCAGCCGGAGTTGATCCAAGGTAAATGAAATGCGCTCACGATGACCAGAATATCCAGGGTATTCAAAGGGGATACCCATGTAAGCCGAAATATCGAAAATTGGCAGTAGGATGCTGTTTCGAAGCAGCAGGCTTTCGAAGGGATTAAGACCAATCTCCTTTGATTGTAAATACAAGTCTGCGTCCGTAATTTCAGTTGTCGTAAAGCCTGTCGAAAAAGCAATAAACTGATAACCAAGATTCCTGAAAATTCTCATGCTTTCATTAGAATCAATCGATTGAGCTAGCACCATCCTGCAAAGAACGTCATCGGATGGTAATTCAGCAATTTCATCCAAGTAATTCATGTTTATGGACGACGCCAAGGAAGTGATTGTATTAGAGTAGTTACTCCGACTCCTTTCCGCAATATAAAACCCCTGTCCCTCCAATTCATTAAGAAAGTAGGAGTTGTCGTAGTTGTAGAACTCCTCCAGAATGTCTTCCCTGCCATAACCATCAAGGAAGATGTAATACACATCGGGCTTTCCTAGCCCATCGTTAGAAGTGAGTTCTAGATCAATCCCACCATGTGATTGATTCTCCGACAAAACAGTTCGGATTTCTCCCCAACGCCAAACAATACGAACAGTAGGGATCAGAAACGCGGTTACGGCTACGAGAAATAGGAATTTTGGCGCATTAAGCATCCAGTGTTCTTTGCGTGTGATTATTTTGTAGATTAAAACGGTAAGTGCTATCCAAATTATGAATAACACAATGTGCCTACCAAGAGATGAGTTTCCTAAGTCGATTTCATTTCCGCTAAGTTTCCATATACGTGAGATCAATGACCCCAAGCCGGTGTAAGCATGTCCGTAATTCATTGAGAAAAAGAGG
>JAGLGG010000304.1 GCA_023144145.1 Anaerolineales bacterium
ATTAGATCTCCAGGGAAGCGAGCAATATTGATCGCATACAAGGCAATTGGTGGAAAGAGGGCAAAGAAAAGTGGATGAGATTTGAGCATGTGTCTAGACATATTATAGACACCTAGTCCTGAGGCCAAGGTAAATAGAAATCTTGTGGAAGAACCGCACTCTGTGGATCAAGATATCCGGCATCGAATATGGTTTTAGCAAGGTCGATGCCAACATACCTAATGTGCCATGGCTCCCAACGGAATTCGGTCACAACTGGGTACCACTGGTTATCAAAGGGCCATTCTTCGATTTGTTTGTATGGGAATGAGATAACAAACCCAAATTCATGCGCTCGCTCCTGAAGTGCGTCCCAAAGTCGACGGTTGCGCACGTCGTTAAACTCAATGGGCAGCCCCATCCACGCCAGATCGAATGCTGTACCTAACTGATGTTCTGAATGACCGGGCATTGCGATAACCTGGCTTGCTCGTTCCTGCCCCTCTTCCGAAATAAGACGTAAGGAGGCTTGCTCTTGCAAACGATAAGATCTAAACGCACTCGAAATTTGGACCGGCATACCCAGATCTTCTATGAGTAAATCAAGTGCAGCTCGCGCTTGTGCGTTTTCACCTGGTGAATACCAACGAGGCAACCCATGCTCCCTGCTGACCAAAGCGTCGGAAGGTGCACCCAAAAGTATGAGTATCACAATGTAAAACTGAACAAGAATATTCACAACTACTCAGAAAACGCCTTTCGGAATATAACTTCAGTGCTACATAACACCTGACCGGATTCTGCCATGCATCACGATGTAATTTACTCACCCGGATTCTAACGCTTTTTTCGAACTTCTTGCATTCAATTGTGCATTTATCCTTTACCTCATTTCATCGACAGCTTTATCGGGATTAGTAAAAAAAACTCCCTTGGACCTCTGAATGATGATGGACGGCATATTGGGAAATGTAATATACAAAGTGGGGAACCGAGGTATAACCATCAATGTAGGGCAATAATGGTATCCAAGTCATTGTTTTTAACATAATGAGGTTGAAATGTCTCTTGCAAAATACACACAAACATTCCAAAAAAATAATTTGGCAATTTCCTTCCTTGTCTTCATGATCACATTCGCAATACTATCAAGCTGTACTCCGGAAAATGAAACGCCTGCTACAAATAACAGGCCTACGAGTGAGGATAATGAAGCACTCGTCGTCACTCCAATTGTGACGGAGATCACAGAAAAGTTAGATATGCGCGAGGCAAATGTTCTCGGTGTTACCTTTGAACGAGTGAACGAGCAGAATTATAAATTTGACGTTACTCTGGTTCATGATGATGATGGCGAATCACCAAATTTCGCCGATGCTTGGCAGGTAGAGGATTTATCTGGAAATATTTTGGGGGTCCGTATCCTCTTGCACAGCCACGGGAATCTGCCTTTTACAAGATCGGAAATCATTCCTATCCCAGATGACATTTCGATCGTTATCGTGAGAGGGCGCGACATGCTTCATGGTCATGGGGGGCAATCTATGGAGGTGAATTTGATTATGGGTGGGGTTGAGGCGTTTGTGGAGGGTGAGTAAGATTTTTTATATCGACCATGATCGTTGTAGAGACGTCCTGGTGGGGCGTCTGACGCATCAACTTTATTGAGTGATCCTCTCCGCCTAACAACTTCAATTTACGTTTCGTAGGGGCTGTCTAAAAAGAGGTACTATACCGCTCCCTTATAATAAATTAGTCGTAAGGGCGACGCGTGCTAACGCACGTCGCCAGTCGCCCCTACACATGTGACTGCATAGCGAAAACGTGAAAGAACTCAATTTTCTTATATCCAGTCGTCGAGTACCTGCCTTTTAGGACAGCCCCAACTGTGCATCCACAGAAGTAATACAAATCAAAATTCATCTCCCCAACCCGCGAGTAATTAGACCAACCAAAAGGTTTGAAAAAATAACACTTTGTGGGAAAACAATATTACGGAAGGTAAAGCCAGGGGTTGACACGCCCATACTGATCATGGCGCATCTCAAAATGCAGGTGCGCACCCGTGGATCGACCCGTAGACCCCATCGCTCCGATGACGGTACCCTGGAATACACCGGCACCACACCAAACGTTGACCACACTCAAGTGGGCATACAGAGTCTGCCACCCATTCCCATGATCCAGCACAATTACATTACCATAACCACCATTGTGCCAACCCGCATATACCACAACCCCTGCATCTGAGGCCCAAATGGTGTGCCCAATATCCCCTGCAATGTCGATCGCATAGTGATTTGTCGCCGGCGAATAGTCATACCCGGATAAATAATGGAGTGGCGTCGGCCAGATAAACGTCCCGTATCCAATCGGACCATCATATATGGATCCACAAGCCCCAGGACCCAGTATGCTGGCGACGCTTGGATTGGTCCGAGGAATCCTAGGCGCGGTCCAGGAGACATATTCGCGACTCCCACCCGGAATCACAATCATTGTTCCCGGCTCGATTTCAGTATCTTCAAGATCTACATCAGGGCTTATTGAATTCCCAGGCCAATCAATGACGTCCTGGACCGTCGCATTGAAGAATTCTGCAACACCCGACAAGCTCTCACCCGCAGACCAAATGTGCAGAATCCCATCGATGGGAGATATATTTAGAATATCCTCTGGATCAATTGAATGGGGATTATCTTCCAAAACTTCAAAATTTCCCCATAGTACTGTCTCAGGTTTGAGCCCAAATTTGTCGGCAATACCAAACAAGGAATCACCTGCCTTGACCTCATAGGTAATAACACTTAATCGAGGCCGACTTGGAAAAATCGTATGAACCTCGGTAATACGCTCAACCTGGCTTACGGTGTATGACCCTCC
The DNA here is from genome assembly GCA_023144145.1 of Anaerolineales bacterium. Taxonomy (GTDB): domain Bacteria; phylum Chloroflexota; class Anaerolineae; order Anaerolineales; family E44-bin32; genus JAGLGG01. The sequence continues at coordinate 2,863 of JAGLGG010000304.1, forward strand.
AGAAAATGGTAGCAGATCCAAAACCTTTATCTCAGTATCCGGATTATCGAGTGCAGAAGGAGTTGTTTCCGCTGTCGACGCGGCCACTTCAGTTCGCGCTGGAGTGGATGAAAAACCCGCCTGCGCAGCCCATGCACCTAAACCCATCAAGCTGAGCAGGAAAAGGTGGCCGAGATACCGCCTCAAGGGTAGTTCTCGCCACAAGCGGATCATTATGATTTGTACCTTCCTCAACCTAACTTTCATCTTAGCCATGTTCTCATTCTGACTCATACTCTATTATTTTGAGAATAATAAACATCGGTTAAATTTATCACCCTTCGGGAGAGCTAAAGCTTAATATGAAATTAGTGTTTTAATTCCAATCAGGGCAAGATACTTGAGGGATCCACCCTCCCCCAACTATCATGGCGCATCTCAAAATGCAGATGAGGCCCAGTACAGTTCCCTGAACAACCCATCAG
>JAGLGG010000305.1 GCA_023144145.1 Anaerolineales bacterium
CGACTCAATATTGTTTCGGTAAGAACAACTCCTGCGAGTCCACGTGCAATTTCGGACATTCCATTCCTCCGGGTGCTTAATTAAATGATTGATTGTTGGACACTGTCTTTGAATGTGGGATACCCCACACTTACACTACTTCCCCAGATGCTCTTTAGTAACTTAGCCCCTACCCCACTTCAAACCGATAATTCCTATTATGACCCCCATCGCGCATGGTTCGCTCACATGTGAATTGCGTGTCCTTCCACGTCGTGGGCTGCTTCCATCAACACTTCACTTAATGAAGGATGTGCGTGAACATTCCTTGCGATCTCTGCAGCTGTTAACTCCATCATCTGAGCTAGGGTCAGCTCAGGGAGAAGCTCGGTAACCTCTGGGCCCACCATATGGCCTCCGAGAATCTCTCCATAGCGCGCATCAGTGACTAACTTAACCCAGCCATCGCGCTCGCCGATCCCCAAAGCCTTGCCATTCGCCATGAAGGGAAACCTGCCGACCTTTACCTCATAACCGCGTTCTTGAGCCTGCTCCTCTGTAAGTCCAAAAGAAGCAACTTGAGGATGACTATAAATGCCCCTCGGCATCATCTCGTAATCCATCGTGACGGTTTCAACGCCGGCTATGTTTTCAGCACATATAATCCCCATTGCAGAGGCAACATGTGCCAACATCAATTTTCCTGTCACATCTCCAATCGCCCAAATTCCGGCCACGCTGGTCGCCATGCGCTCATCAACCTCAACAGCTCCACGATCTGTCAACTTAAGCTCTAGCGAATCAAACCCGAGGCCGTCAGTGTTGGGCTGGAAACCAATTGCTACCAATGCTTGCTCGGTTTCAATTACATCTGCCTCATCACCTGAGGTCACATGGACCAAAATCTTGCCTTCAGCCTTTTCAATCTTTTCCACGCGCGTATTCGTTAGGATACGGATCTTTCTACGCCCAAATGCTTTCGCCAATTCCTTGCTTACTTCTTCATCTTCGAGGGGTGCAATGCGTGAAAGCATCTCGACCAGGGTGACCTCAACGCCATATGCATTCCAAATTGTGGCAAACTCTAGTCCGATAGGGCCCGCGCCCACAATAACAACCGAATTCGGCAGAGTTTCCTGCAAGATCGCTTCACGATAACTCAATATCTGTTCCCCATCCAATTCCACCCCTGGTATTGCCATCGTCCTTGCACCGGTAGCTACTACGATGTCCTTTGCTTTTATCTCTTGCGTCTCACCTTCGACCCCTTCAACAGCTACAGTTGAGGCATCAAGTATCTTCGCTTGGCCCATGAAGACATCAATTCCGTTCTTTTTCATCAAAAATTCAATGCCTTTAACCAGGCGGTCTGAAACCTGCCGGCTCCGCTTTACTGCTGCACCATAATCCAATTCGATTCCGGTGACTTTAAACCCAAAATCCTTCCCACGATGTTGGAGAATATGAGCGACCTCAGCATTCTTTAACAGTGCTTTGGAGGGGATGCAACCAATGTTCAGGCAGACTCCACCCAACCACTCACGGTCGATAATCGCAGTCTTCTTTCCTAATTGAGAAGCTTTGATTGCACAAACGTACCCCCCAGGGCCTGCGCCAATGACAATCAAATCATATTCAGGCATTTAACAAACCTCCTAAGTACAATGCGAGAGCCGAAACTGCTCTCAATATAAAATTATTAGAACGGGCATTATTTGGGGCGAAAGGGCTCCTTGATTATTGCTTTAGGTCCAATTTTCAAGACGTGAAACGATTTCCCCCAAGAAGGAGTCCGCGATCACGCCGTCCAGTATACGGTGGTCAAATGTAAGCGTCAAATATACCATTGGACGGATCGCGATTGTATCATCCACCACTCCACTTCCAGAGGGGGTTTCAAGAACCACAACGCGTTTCTGGATTTTCCCCACCCCGAGAATGGCAGCTTGTGGTTGGTTTATGATCGGCGTTGCGAAAAGAGATCCACTCGAGCCATGGTTGGTGATGGTGAAAGTGCCAGCTTGTACGTCTACAGGATTCAGATCGTGCTCGCGTGCCCTTGCAGCCAGATCCTGAATCGAATGTGCGATCGCCAGAAGAGATCTCTTATCGGCATCCTTAATCACCGGGACGATTAGCCCTTGCTCTCCCATCGAAACAGCAATCCCGACGTTGATAGCCTTATGAAGCTGGATCCCCTCATCCCGCCAGGTTGAGTTAACAATTGGCCAAGC
>JAGLGG010000306.1 GCA_023144145.1 Anaerolineales bacterium
GACCCTTGCTTGTTGAAGCGATTGCGGAACCAGACAATCAGCGTGACCACCACCGCCAGGCACATGAATTGTTCCCAGACGGAATAGGCAAAAGATTGCCAATGAACTCCCCCAAAGGCTGAGTCGAAATCACCCTCCAGCGCTCCCCCGAACACAAATAGGAGAGGGAACACCGCGATGAGAAGCAGGATGATCCGCAGCCAAAACTTGCCCTGGGCGTCGGATAGGCCCGAGAACCAATTTCGACGATAAGCCAGGATTCCGGCGATGAACAGGGCAATGTATTGGACCACGTGAGCCGGTTGGAGGTTAAGCAACGGAATCCCCTCACCCACAGGTATCCATATCCGCACGATGAAGGTCGCCACACCCAGGACCAATGCAAAAGTCGCAATTGCAGCATTGCCTGGGGCTTTCCCTTCACTTTGAGCAGGCGGGTCAGAGGGCTTGGTAAACATTCGCCAGAGCACATACGCTAAGGAGAACAGCAATAACATGGCGACAAACCACAGGGGACCAAAGGTGAAGTTGCGGATGTCAGTGTAAAAATCGGACAGGTACCGCCCCAACGCCCCTCCAAAACCATACAGCCGCGCTACCGGATAGATCGTTAAGGGAAAAATCAATAGCATGAAGAGGACCAGGGGAATTCCTAAGCGCTTGAGCCGGTCGACGAGAAACGCTGTGCTCCCTTTGCGGTCTACAGAGCCAGGGTTGAAGTAGCTGGAAATCATAAAGAAGAATCCCATAAAGAAGGACTGATTGATCGCCAGGAAGAGCGTGATCAAGATGGTGGAGATATCATTCATCTCACCTCGTTCGGTTTATAGAAAGTCTCCAGGTCCACCGTACATAATGGCGGTGTGGTGCAGAATTACCAAGATGGTGAGCAGGATGCGCAGGTTGTCGATATAAAGAAGACGTGGTTTTGATGAAACTTTTGGGCCTACAGGTTTTTCATTTGTCACGATGCTCTCCTTTTTGTATCCTGGCGGACCAGGTGTGTACTCCAAAAGTTGTGAAAGTTTGATGTGTGTCGTGTGTGAAACTATGGCTTATCGAAAGATCAATTTTCTTCTCAAGATTGAACTTGAGCGTACTCTGCAAGGAGCCTCTCCAAGGAGAAGCTGATGTATTAGAATAACCATGTTGGCTTAAAAAAGTAACTGCTCCCAGCTGCGGATCCTGCGTTGACCAGATCTTCCTTCTCTTGTATCATCCCCACAACCGGATAAATATAGCGATATTTATCCCAATAGTTGCAGTCGAGGGCATAAGCTTCAGCATTTTTGCACCTAAACACTCCTGATGATTATGATGACGCCCCATCGGTGGAAAGCAGGATATTGACCAGTTCCGTAAAATGTCGAAAATAATTTCCGACATCCTGGCCTGTTCTCTTGTTCTACCAATTGGGTAACTTGTCCGAGTTTCATCCTGAAACAATGCAGGGCCAAAACCACATTTTCCCCTCATGTACACACATGGACAAATAGGCACATGCTTAAAATCTTGGGATCGGTAATGAAAAGGATCACATCAAGTCTAAATGGCAGGATGAGTCTTCTCTTCCTCAGCTTCTTCCTTTTGGTGACAATTTCCGTTGGCGCCACGGCCTGGGTCGTCGACACACAGAATAAGGACGCCCTGATCATCAACCTCGCCGGACGACAGCGAATGTTGATTCAACAGATGACCAGGGAAGCACTGCTCTTTGGACTGGATGGGGATGAGCAAACCCTTCGATCCCTGGAAAATTCCACCGATACATTTGATCGCACTTTGAACGCACTTATTCAAGGGGGTCAGACCCCCTATCTGCCCGACCAGGTTGTCACTGTGCCTGCAACTAAAAGCGGAGTCATTCTGACTGGCCTTCATCAGGTGCAATCAACCTGGGACACTTTCAGTAGTTACGTAGAAGCGATCATAGTGAGCGAGCCTGCAGATCCCGGGCTCGGTAGCTCAGTTGATGCAGTTGAGCAGTTATCACCCGTGCTGCTCCTACAGGCGGACGAGGTGGTTCGCATGTACGAATCAGCCTCTGAAGAAAAAGTGGAACGATTGACTTGGATCCAGGCGACTTTCTTCTTGAGTGCGCTCACTCTGCTGGTTGCAGGATTCATTATTACCAAAAAGTCAGTCATCTCCCCACTTCATTCGCTTGCACTTTACGCTGAAAAGATAGGTCAAGGTAACCTGGGAACCAGGGTGGATGTCTCGGGTCCATTTGAGATTGATTCACTGGCGCAAAGCCTCGACACCATGCGGGCGCAGCTGCTAAGTTCCAGAGATGAATTGGAGGAGCAGGTTCAAAGGCGAACGCGTGAACTTGCGGCTTTGCATGAAGTCAGTCGTGATATCACCTCCAAGTTGGAAATCGAATACGTCCTTCGATCCGTAACAGACAAGGCGCGCAAGCTCTTGGATTGCGAGACCGCCTTCATTTGCTTGCTGGATGAGGTCAACGAGACTTTGAGCTTGAAGGCGATGAGTGGCCCTCAGAGTGCACTGGGTGATGTTCGAGTTCAAGTACAAGATTCTCATGCCCAATTGGTGTTGACTGGATCGGAGGCTGTTTTTTGCAATGGTGTTGGATGCACTAGCCAATGCAGGATTATCGCCGAACCTCATCACCGCAGTCACCTTGCATCTTCTTTGCGGGTAGGAGAGAGGGTGATTGGTGCGTTATGCGCTGCCAGCCCCGAAGCAGCGGTTTTTTCTCAAGAGGATGCCAATTTGTTGACGAAATTAGCTGACTCAGCGGCAGTTGCGTTGGAGAACGCACGGCTTTATCGTGAGGCGGAACGAGCGGCGACCTTGGAAGAGCGACACCGGATTGCAGCGGAAATTCATGATGGTGTGGCCCAGATCCTGAGTTATTTGGAACTTGAAGTGGACGAACTAGTCGGTCGAATTGAAAATGACCTTCCGGGTGATTCCAAAACTGAGCTACTCTCAATTCGGGAAGCTGTCAGCCAGGCAGGCCAGGAGGCGAGAAAATCTATCACTCGTTTGCACGAGGAAGTTCCAGCACCTAAGTCGCTACAGTGTCAATTAGAAAATGCAGTGGCAGATTATAACGAGGCTTGTGAGTTCGTAATCACGCTCGATGCAGGCGATTCACCACCTTTAGCACTCCCACATTCTGATGCAACCCATATTTTGCGTGTCCTTCAAGAAGCCCTGATGAACGCGCGCCGTCATGCTCAAGCGAAAAAAGTAACGATATTCTTCGATCAAGTTGACCAGGAACATGTTCTAACCATCGAGGATGATGGGCTCGGTTTCGATCCGGAAGCACCACATCAAGATGATCGTCCACATTTCGGATTGAGTATAATGAAGGCTCGAGCCATCCGGCTGGAAGGTGATCTCAAGGTGATCTCCCAGGCTGGAAAAGGAACCAGGATCGCGCTTACCTGGCCGGTACAAATCCAACAATCATCGAATTTAATCGAGGCAATGAAAGGCTAAAATGCCCCCTATCCGGATTTTATTGGCAGACGACCATACCTTATTCCGTGAAGGACTAGCTGGGATCTTGGATTCCCAGCCGGATATGGATGTTGTCGGTGAAGCAGGTGACGGCGTTGAAGCCCTGGTAAAGGCAAAGGAATTAGCCCCTGACCTGATCTTGATGGACATCATCATGCCTGGATGTGATGGTCTTGAAGCCACCAAACAAATCAGACAGGAGCTACCAGATATAACGATCGTGATCCTCACTGTTCGCGATGATGAAGACAAGTTGTTCCAGGCGATAAAAAATGGAGCGCAAGGTTATTTGCTGAAGAATATGAGCTCTAAAGTGATACTGAAACTCCTGCGAGGGGCAATGCAAGGCGAGGCAGCCATCACGCCTGAAATGGCCGGTCGAATGCTGGAGGAATTTCGGCGCCTCAGCCACGAGGTACCGTTGGAGAATGGCGAAGACGCTGACCTCACCCGGCGGGAAATTGAAGTCCTTGGCAGGGTTGCAACCGGAGCCACAGATAAAGAAATTGCCGACGAGTTGACCATTAGCATTCACACCGTGAAAAGCCACATGCGCAACATTCTGGCAAAGCTTCATGTTGGAACCCGTCGCGAGGCAAGTCGCATCGCCCGCCACAAGGGCCTCGTCTGAAGCGAGCCTTCCTGGAGGCATTAATAACTCCCGCTATCTCTTCGAAGGAACTAATTCTAATCAATCAGAGAGTGATCAAAAGATCACTCTTTTTTCATTCTCACCGCATTTTTTGAGTGATTGAACCCCAGGTCTAAGCAACGTAATCTAGTTATCAGAACTGAAAACTATTTTCACCCTCAGAGGATGATGGCAGATCAGAGAAAGCGGCGTGTGATTCTGTTGGCAACACAGCTGTTATTAGGTGAAGCCCTAGCGAACATCCTGAATAAACAGGATGACGTCGAGCTAATTGGACCATTGGTCCCCGACCCTCAAAATCTTGCTGGCTTATCTGAGCAGAATCCCGATATCTTTTTGTTTATCAATGAAGGTAACGACGCTGATCAAGCGGTCGCCACCCAGATCCTTTCACTCTTTCCGGATTATCCCTTTCTGCAAGTATCAACCGAGCAGAGTATCGTCCGTGTTTACACATCCGAGTCCCACCGCACGAGCAGTGTCGACTTGATAGAGACCATCCGGGCTCTTCCGATGAAGAAATTTGGCTAAGGATCAAGTATGAGAATGATTCGAGTGAGGACCTCACTCAGAGATGAATGGGTGGAAATCTGGTTGACCGAAAGATCATTCGCCAGGCCTATTTGGAGGTAATGGATGAGTGAGCGAAACGACCTTCCTTGGGATAAGCGTCCAGTTACTGCACGGGACATTGCCATTACAGCTGGCGTAGCAGTCTTTGCTTGCGTACTTGGCACCGGCCTCATGTTCACCGTCGTTCGGGATCAATCCGAAACGGTGGATGTTGCTCCAATTTCAGGTGCAGTCCAACCGACCTCGCAAGCGGTTGTTCTGGATACAGCGGGGGCTGAGAGAGGCCAAGGCATATATCAGGATAAATGCGCCTCATGCCATACCATCGGCGCCGGTGCAACGGTGGGTCCTGATCTCAAAGGTGTGGTGGCTTTGAGGGATCGCGATTGGCTGCTGGAGTGGATCAAGGCGCCGGACGATATGTTGGCCCGAGGTGACCCACTGGCTACACAACTGCTGGCGGAATCGAACAACATCCCCATGCCCAATTTGTCCATAACTAGTGAGGAAGCGGTTGATATTCTGGCTTTCATCGAACTGGAATCGGGAGGTCCATTGGAACCTCAAGCGGTCGATGAACCGGTATTGATAAGCATTGAAGGAGATCCCCAAGTTGGTGAAAACCTGTTCGTTGGAAAGACCCAGCTCCAGAATGGCGGGCCGGCTTGCATATCATGCCATGGCTTATCCGATGTTGGCCTATTGGGCGGCGGAAC
>JAGLGG010000307.1 GCA_023144145.1 Anaerolineales bacterium
AGGCCCACACCTAAGCCTGCCAACCCAGCTCCGAAGCCAGCCATGTGCCAAAAGCGGTTTACCGCAATGACGTATTGAACCGCACCCATCGTAATTCCGAGTACAGCCACCGGAAGGGCCAATCTCCTCACCCCTCGCCAACCGTCAATCACGTGGACAACCATGAATCCACATCCAATTCCTACGAAGCCCAGCATCAGGGCGGCAACTGGCGCCAATACCTCTCCAGACAATCCGGTTGCGGCCATCAACGCCTGGAAAGATGAGGCGAGTGATCCAAAAGTAACCGACCAGGCGTGACCGATTGATGGGACCACGACTGCTGCAAGAGGAGAAAAACCTAAGCCCACCAAGAGAGGTGCGGTAACCGCGGTGGGAACACCAAAGCCCCCAACACCCTGCAGGAAGGACGCAAACGCCCAGCCTATTAGAAGAGCTTGCATTCCGCGGTCAGAAGTTAGGTGCGGAAGAGCATCACTTAAAATCTTGATTGCCCCAGCTTCATCTGCAACGCGATAGAGCAAGAATGCCGCCCAGATAATTAAGAGTACGTCCATGGTGAGTAATAGGGCTTTGGTTTGCGAAAGGGCCAACAAGTCGAGACCCGCGCCAAAGCGCAGCACTGCGACCAGCACTGCAATAAACCATCCCGCCGGACCAGCTTTGGCAGCTCCCCAACGAAAACGCAGCATAAGAAAGAGAATGACAAGAATTGGAGATAGGGCGAGGATCCAATCAATGAGCATGAAATCTCCAGAGGGATAAGCGGTAGGCATTATAGCACGCCAAATTGGCAGATTCTGGTTGGTGAAACGAAATAAGTCAACGGGCGATCGGGGACCAGGGATTGGGGATCAGGGAATATTGACCGCAAATTGGAGTTTTTTCCTGATCCCTGCTCCCAGATTCCTGATCATTCCATTCATCGACTCATTGCCCAATTGACATATCACCTTTTCTTCCCGACAAAGGTCGCCCCTGCTCGATATCCATCTAGTGAATCCGGGTCAATACTCCGATACTCCTCGAATTCAAGTACCTGCAATCCGTGAAAAACACGCGCCAATTCTCCCGGCTCAAAATAATGTAGGACACTTTGGGGTGGTGGAACCAAGTAAGTGTTGGGTTCGATCATATCAACTTCCTCCCGTTGGAGGGCAGCTAAGTTTGGATCATCGGTGGTGACCACCTGGCACATCACGACACCATTGGGAACCAAGGATGCCATAAGTTGATCAGCAATCACCCAAAGCTCCGTTGGTCGCAAGAAATGAAGAATTCCAAAGGCCACAATGAGCGTATACCTTTGGTCGTCAAAATGGTGCTCGCGGATATCAATTTCAAACAATTGGACCCTGTCTTGCTCATCATCCGCAAGCGATCTTCGAAGTGAGGCCAGGTCTCGATCTACTGCTTCCACACTGAAGCCAGAGTTGGCGAGCCACAAGGACACTTCTCCCCCTCCCGCCCCAAGGTCCAACGCTCGTCCAAGTTCCACATGCGTGATCCATCGATCCAGTATCTCGTTCGGAGCTAAATTGACATTCTCTAAGCTCATATCGTACATCCTACATCAAACAGGGAATGCGTCAAAACTTATGTGCGGTCAGAAACTATGACGAAAGTTGCGCTCCCATCGTAGGGAATGCGTAGGTTTCGTGTCAGGTTTGCGTCCAGACTCGAAGCGCATGAATCTGTACAATTACTATTGGAAGGGTGTAATCTCTTCTTCTCCTCCTTACTCGAGAGCCGGGGTCGGCGTCCTCGGCTCTCATTGATTCAGACATTGTGACTGCATTTAGCCTCCGGGAGGTTAAGTCTTTCTCCGGATGCCGCTCCATGTTTGGAATATAATTACCGAGTCATAATCATCACGATTAGGTTTTAAACAATCGATAATCATCAGTAACTGTCGTGCACTATTCATCCCATCACAGAGAGATTCACAATGAGACTATTCGAATACGAAATTAAAGATCAAACCGAGATTGACGACATCATCCGGAGTGCCAAGGTGTGCAGGCTGGGAATGTCCGTGGATGATCAGCCCTACGTCGTGCCATTATGCTTTGGATATGAAGCTGGCTCACTCTTTTTCCATTCAGCTGGAGAAGGCAAAAAATTGGACATGCTTGAAGTAAACAGCAATGTTTGTTTTGAATTTGACCTCGATCATGCGGTCAATCAGGCGGAGAAACCATGCGATTGGGGGATGACGTATCGAAGCGTGATTGGGTTTGGAACGGCATCGTTTGTGGAGGACATCCAAGCGAAGCGTCAGGGCTTTGATGCGATCATGCGCCAGTATTCAGACGGATCCTTTACCTACCCTGATGGGGAGCTGAAGGGGACAAGCATCATCAAGGTTGAGATTCTCAGCATGACAGGCAAGAAAAACGGTGAGTTCTGAAGTAAGTTGAACTACTGAAATCCCCAAAATTACCTCCTAAACTTATTAAGTTGTACAGTTTTCTCTTAATATGATCCCTTTTCATCGGGTTCTACCAAGTGAGACTCCCAATCTCACAGGTAATTTAATTTGTAGCAAAGGGAAGTTAAAGAGGTATTTATTATGAGGGCTCTCTGGAAAGATAAGATTCTTGCTGAGAGCGATGACACGATCATCGTTGAAGGGAATCACTACTTCCCCCCAGAGTCAGTTAATTCCGAATTCTTTAGGAAGAGTGATACGTCCACAATCTGCCCCTGGAAGGGCGCTGCGGGCTATTACGACATAATTGTTGGTCATTTTACCAATAAGGATGCTGCCTGGTACTACGCCAATCCCACTAGTGCAGCCATACAAATTAAGGGCTATGTAGCTTTCTGGCGAGGTGTTAAAGTCGTAGGGTAAATTGAGTCACACATAATGGACCTGCTGCAAAGAGACACCCCGGCAGCGCCTCTAAGCGTTTGTCGAACATCAACGTGTGGATACAAA
>JAGLGG010000308.1 GCA_023144145.1 Anaerolineales bacterium
GAAGTATCACTAGCAGTTGTCGATGAAGCAATTTTCAGCTTGAGTGAGGAGCTATCCGACTCGATGATCGATGCCTTTTACGGGCGCCGGTTGAATGCAGTAAGAACCTATAACTCCATGGCACCCTTCCGTTGGATATGGACGCCAGGTAGAGGCGGTGGTGGCGGTGGAGAGGAAGGTTGGCCACCCCATGACCTGAGGTCGGATTTCTTGGATACGGCAATTTGGCTTCCAGTGCTTCGCACAAATTCATCTGGCGAAACGGTGGCGACATTCACATTGCCTGATAATCTGACCACTTGGCGAATGACTGCCAAAGCGTTCACTCGGGACACCAAAGTCGGTGAGACTACGACAGATATCATTACCCATCAGGATCTTGTGGTGAAGCCGCTTCTCCCCAGACGCTTGATTTTGGGGGATCGGATGATGCTATCTACCCTGGTCCATAATTACACAGATCGAGGCCGATGGATTGATGTCTCACTTGAAACGACGAATTTAGTAATTGAAGGAGACGCTGTTCAACAAGTTTTTGTCGAAGCCGATGAAATATTGGTGGTTGGATGGGAGGTGCATGCAGAGCAAACTGGACAGGCGCAGGTAATCGTCATGGCTGATGCTGGCGATATTCGCGATGCTGTCCAACTATCTTTTCCAATCAGCCCGTTAGCAATCGCAGATGTCTTCAGTGAGAGCGGCCGTGTAGAGCATGAATTCGAAATGGATTTTGATATCCCAGGAGACGCAATAAAAGAGAGCTCTCTCACGATTGAACTTAGCCGGTCTATCGACGGGAATTTGCTTTCCGGATTGGAATATTTAACTGGTTTCCCATATGGGTGTGTCGAGCAAATCATGAGTAAGGCATTGCCAAATGCTGTGGTTGGGAGGGCGCTCAACATCGTCGATGCTGGTGTGCCATATTTGCCTTATGACCTATCAAAAAAGATCAATTTGGGCCTTCAAATGCTTTATGCCAAGCAACATCAGGACGGTGGATGGGGGTGGTGGTACGACGATGATAGCCACGATTATCAAACCGCATGGGTTGTCTTCGGATTGGCAATGACTTCAGAGGCAGGTTATGAGGTGGATCAAAAAGTGATACAGCGCGGGGTGGAGTGGTTATACGCCCACTTTTCTCAGATGGATCCGCGCACAGAGGCTTTTGCACTATACAGTATGTCATTAGCAGGATATGGGAATCTTGAAGAGACGATCTCAGAAATGGAAAGCGGGTACGCGTTCGATACCTTTAGCATCGCCGCAATGGCATTGACGCTCGAAGAACTTGGAGAAACTGGCAAAGCGCAAGAATTGTTGAAACTCCTGCAGGCCTCAGCGCAACAGGTTGGCAGCAAAGTATTCTGGGACCTTCCACATAGTGATGGTTATTACAAGAGTAAAACAATGGCTTCGAGTATCCGAAGCACTGCCTTGGCATTGAGTGCCTTTGTGCGCATAGATCCGGATCATGAGTTGATCCCTGGGATCGTCCGATGGCTGATGGAAAAGCGTCAGCCACTCGGCTGGGGAACGACAAATGAAACTTCCTTTGCTGTTCTCGGGTTGACGGATTACATTGAGTCGGCAGTGTTGGTCATAGATGGTTCAGGTTACACCGTTGAGCTAAACGGACAGGAAATTGCCCGAGGAAGTGTAAACATCGATCAACCATTGGTGAAAATTGAGGTTGAATATGATCAGATGGTCCCAGGAGAGAATACGCTCCGAATTTTACGGTCGGGTGATGGAAAGTTGTATTTTGTCGTGGTTGGCAAGACCTATATGGCTCAAGAAGCTATTATGGCTGATGGTGAAATCGAGATCAGTCGCACGTATTTCAATGCAGACTCCAACCAGAGGGTCGAGCATGTGGAGGCGGGTTCGTTGGTGAAGGTAGAGCTGCTTGTGCATATGCCTGACGTGGGTCATTACATGATCATTGAGGATTACCTTCCAGGGGGTTTAGAGGCCTTGAACGAGGGGTTGAACACCGCCAGTCGTTGGCTCGGTGAGGCCAACACCGTTGAACCAGATTATCGCTGGGAATCGCTTGGGTATAACAATAAAGAGGTATATGGGAATCGGGTTAGTTTCTTCGTAACTGAAATGAGCAAAGGCAGGCACAAATTCACGTACTTCGCGCGTGCGGTAAATTCTGGAACCTTTGTCGCTCTTCCGACCCAGGCTTGGGGTATGTACGACTTGGCCTTCTGGGGGCGTTCTGCAAGCAACTCAATCGAGATTATCGACGACCGCTTCGTTCCCAAGGGCAAGTCGGATGTCGAGGGGGCAAGATCTAACGCGAATGGAACCCTTGTGCTCGAAGCCTTTGCGGACACATATGTTCGGACGGATTGGGACATTCGGCGCAATGACAATTACGGTTGCCAGGATTTCATGGTCGTTGGTAGCGGCCGAGGGGGTGATGGCAAGCCATTCGGTGCACCTGACGCAATGAGGGCGATGGTGCGTTTCGATCTATCCTCGATACCGCAGAAACCGTTAGAGAGCGCATTTCTGGAAATGACGATCCATAGCTTTGACCAAGGTGAGTCGACTTCGGCTTATACGGTGGAGGTTTATAGCATCCTTCGACGTGCAAACGAACCTCACTGGGAGGAAGGTGATGGTACTGAAGCGACTTCCATAAGGGAGGGTTGTTATTGGGTCGATGAGGCCGGAGGGGTTGCCTGGGATGGCCATGGTGATGGAGGGGACAAGAATAACCAGACGATGCCCGATTTCGACCTTGATCCACCGGCCAATGTTAGCATTTACCAATCTGCGACAGAAGCGGGAGATTCTGTCTCTTGGGATATTACTTCATTGGTTCAGGACTGGATCAGCGGTAAGCGGCCTAACTACGGGGTTATGCTTCGGGATGTTACAAGTGCTGGAAGCTTTCGTGGAGTGCGGTTTGTCTCTAAAGAGGGAGAAAGTATATACAATTTACGAGGATGGCAAGGTCCTAGGTTGATCCTTAACTTTGAGGATTAGAACTTAGACAGGATCGGTATTGAGCCCAAAAGTCGAGACAGCGCTTTACCACCTAGGGGCTAATTCATTGATATCTGGAGGAGAACCTGGATGAAGAAGAAACTTGCGGTTGTGAGCATCTGGTCAGAAGACGTGCCTGAATTGGTCCATTTTTACCGTGACGTGCTTGACCTTAATTTAAAGACCCATCATGGGGGCCAACCGCACTTTGATTTAGCTGGGGTCAATTTAGTCGTGTTAGAAGGTAAACCCGTTCCAGCGCAAAATGCGACAATTCCGCGTTTTCCCATACTGGCCATAACCACGGATGATCTAGATCAAGAGATTGAGCGTTTAAAACATCATGGAGTTGATTTGCCATGGGGTATAGAGGGTGGACCAGGAACAAAGTGGATAATGTTCCATGATCCAGGGGGAAATCTGATTGAGTTGGTGGAATTTCAATAATGGAGGAATTTTTTCTAGATTTAGTTCTTGTTAGGTTAGAAGAACGGCGAAGCTGTTCTTTAAGCTATGTGGCGCTAGCCACATAGCCGTAGGGGCGCAATTTCATTGCGCCCAATATGAAATAGTGTTTTCAACTAGGCCTTCTCGTTGAGAAGGATAGCCATAATTTCCACAGGTTTGATTCCACGTTTGAGTTGGCTCTGATGTTTCTCTACCTCACCTCGTACAATAGGTTTGATAAACAGAAGACGAATATAATGGCCCAATTCTTGCTCCTATCCCCACAATATGTCCAGTATTGGGCAATTTGGGATTGGGATACTGATCAGTGCCGTGTACCCAGTTGCTCAGCCGTAAAAACTTGAGTGACTGGTTTCATGCGGTAGATAAAGCGACTTTTAAAATGCAACCAATTAAGCAAAAATCTATGGCTGCAACATTGATGGCAGTTATTTTGGGACTCATTCTCAGTATTGCTGGTGCTGTTGAATCCTCCAACCCGGAAAGGATTTTTCTTCCCATTATCTTTCATGGGAATGACGTAAAATCGATCGGTCCTGATGGCGGGCACATTGTCTCTATTGCCATAGATCCCAATAATGCCTCCGTGATCTATGCTGGGACTTGGGGGGCAGGGATATACAAGAGCATGGATGGGGGGCAATCCTGGACTTTGATGAATTCGGGCCTGGGAAATTATTACGTTAACACCGTCGTAATCGATCCAACTAACACTTCAACAATTTATGCAGGAACGCAAACGGATGGGGTTTATAAGTCCACCAATGGGGGTGGG
>JAGLGG010000309.1 GCA_023144145.1 Anaerolineales bacterium
CGACCCTATATGCTGGGACACGCAGTCCGGGTTCGCAACCTCCCTGGGGAGGGGGCATGTATAAATCCGTTGATGGGGGGGATACCTGGCAGGAGCGCAATCAGGGTTTGGGCGAGGAATGGGTCTATTCAATTGCCATCAATCCAGTGTCGCCAAATACTCTTTACGCTGCCACTCACACTGCTGGTGTTTATAAGAGTGTAGATGGCGCTGCGAACTGGAGTGCGGTGAATAACGGGGTGCTGGATCTTAGTACCCGGAGTTTGGTGATCGACCCAGATAATCCTCAGAAAGTCCTCGTGGGAACTTGGCACAATTGGGGTGTTTTTCGCACTACGAATGGTGGTGTGTCTTGGTCTCAAGTATCTGTTGGCTTGAGTGGTGTTAAGATTTTTCGATTAGAGATGGATCCTTCTAATTCTCAAATTATTTATGCATCAACCTGGAGGACAGGTGTTTATAAAACCGTTAATGGCGGAGATGTGTGGATTAGTTCTGGACTCTGGCCGGACTTCGTTTACGATGTCGCCGTCGACCCCGACACCAACTCGAACGTGTTTGTAGGAACAGCAGGGGACGGAGTTTATAAGAGCAGCAATGCGGGTGGAAACTGGTCGAGAAGTGATACTGGCCTGAAGGCAACCTATGTCACATCTTTGGTGTTGGACTCGGATTCGCCGTTGATCCTGTATGCAAGTATCTATGGCGGAGGTGTGTACAAGTCGACCAACCGAGGTGAAACGTGGGCGCCAATGAATTCCGGATTGGAAGACAAATGGGTCCACTCAATTTCCATGGCACCCGACAATCCGCTCACCCTTTATGCTGCTACGGATAGCAGTGGCATGTATGTGTCGTTCGATGGTGGAGGATCCTGGAATTCCGCAAATCTTGGGTTTCCAAGCTTCAGCTTGAATAGCACCGCATCTAAATTTCCCTTCAATCATCTTCTGGAAAGCGAGTATGTGGACGGAGGTTTGCTTGAAGAATATGCGCTCGATGTGAAGGAATTCCCTTCCTTTTCCTTTGGCGGAACGAACCTGTCAGTTCAGACAATTGAGATTGTTCAAAATACGCCGTCCACCATTTATATCGGGACGAATGGCGATGGCGTTTATAAGAGTTTGAATTCGGGGAGCAACTGGAATGCTACCGGGCACTCGACTGGCTATGTGAATGGACTTGCTATAGATCCGACCAACCCGAGTATCATTTTCGCTGGCGTTCGTGACACAGATGGCAGCATGCTAAAAACTTTTGACGGCGGAACAAACTGGATTTTTATGAATACGGGCTTGAATGGTCAAACAATTTACGCGGTAGAGTTTGATCCATCTACGCCAAGTAAACTAATCGCTGGCAGTAAAGATGGCGTATACCTCAGCACAAATAGCGGAAACTCTTGGAGCTCGACCTCATTATCAGGGGTTGCTGTTTATAGCCTGGAGATTAATAGTAGTGATTCTAATTTGATTTATGCAGGAACAGCAGAAGGTTTTTACATTTCATCGGATGGTGGATCGAACTGGGAACTGGAGGCTGGGAGGTTAGTCAACCCCATCGTGCAGAGTCTGGAATTGGATTACAACGGATCAAGGATATACCTCGGAAGCCAAGGGAGCGGGAGCTACCGCAGGAATGGGATGCTCCCATAAGCCTGAGAGGTGGAAATTGAATGCATGGATCTGGCGACTTGGAAGGAGCTGATCTTTCCGTAGATGTTGGGAAAGCATACGTTTATGTCATTTTGGTTGTCGTACCAATAATTGCGATTTTGGCTTTGGTTTATGTAGGATTATGGGGGAGAGCAAATTTTTTCACCGGTCTTGGGCAGCTCACTTCGCTGCCCAATATTCTGCTAGTTTTGATCCTCGGGGTCCCACTTCATGAATTC
>JAGLGG010000031.1 GCA_023144145.1 Anaerolineales bacterium
TGGATCCAGGATATCCTGGCCATCCAGCCAGACATGTCCGCGGAGTTGAACCACATCAGCCAGATCGTTCAAACGATTCAGCGTCCGCAAAAAAGTCGATTTGCCACCACCAGATGGTCCGAACAAGACGGTTATCGCATTCCGGCGGATTCTTAAATTGATATTCTTTAAAGATTCAGTTCCATCGGAATAAGCAACACTAAGATCTTCTACGATGATTTTATAATCGTCGTTGGGTTGAACCTGATCAGGGGAATTCTGATCCACGGAAGTGTTGTGCATGTTACTCAATTCACGTTTACTTTTAGGTACATAACTACCATTGCCTCCGTGCTCTTGCGCGTGAGCGGATGATCGTAGCGACGATATTCATTCCGAGCACGAAAGTGAGCAGTACCAGAGCAGTGCCATACTGAATTTTTATTGGCATTCCAGGAACTTGGGTAGATATGACGAAAAGGTGGTACGGCAGGGCCATGGTTGCATCGAACATTGAACTGGGCAACTGTGGCAGAAAGAAAGCTGCAACCGTGAACAGGATCGGTGCCGTTTCGCCTGCTGCTCGTTCGAGCCCTAGAATGACACCCGTCAAGATTCCTGGAGTAGCCTGGGGAAGAACAATGCGGCGGATAGTCTGCCATTTCGTTCCACCAAGTGACACACTAACTACTCTGAAGCTATTTGGCACAGAGCGCAACGCCTCTTCTGTGGTACTTATGATAACGGGGAGGGTCATGATCGATAGCGTGAGTGATCCTGCAATGATACTCGTGCCGAACCTCATGAACAAAACGAATAATCCTAATCCAAAGAGCCCAAAAACCACGGAGGGAATACCGGCCAGGTTGATGATTGCGATACGTATAATTCGCGTCCATCGATTATCGCTTGCATACTCTGCTAAATAGATTGCTGCACCAATTCCTAATGGAACTGCGATAATACCCGTACCAATTGTCAGCCAAAAGGTCCCAATGATGGCCGGCAAGATACCTCCAGCACGCATCCCATCTCTGGGCATTTCGCTGAGGAACTCCCAAGATATCGCTGGACCGCCTTTTAGAATCACGAGCGCAACGACAAGGATGATGGGGAGCACGGTTAAAAATGTGGCAACTGATAACCCCGCGAAACCAATCTTTTGAACCATATTTCGGTCCGCAAGCTTGAAAAGCTGAGCTGGTTTATGCGCCGTTGTTGAACTCTCTCCCATTTAGGGCTCCAAGATATTCACACATATTGGAAGTCAGGTAATCCGGTCTCAGGAAATTCTCTGAAAAAAACAACCGTAAGATCCTGAGAATATGGGTTATTGCATACCATCAATGCCTCAAGATAGGATCCTCTCCGCTCGTTTCTTTTGGCGAAACACGACACTTGCCGCAGCGAGATTTACGACGAGAGAGATCAGAAAGAGAGAGATTCCAATTAAGAACAGCGCATGATAATGCACGCTGCCATTAGCAACCTCTCCCATCTCGGCTGCAATTGTTGCTGTCATCGTTCTAGTAGGTTTAAAAAGTGCGCTTAAGCCGGTAGGGAGAACTGGGGCGTTACCCGTGACCATCATTACGGTCATGGTTTCCCCGATCGCTCTTCCAATGCCCAACATGACCGCTGTCAGTACTCCAGACCTGGCCGCCGGTAATGTTACCCTCCATATGGTTTGCCATTTTGTCGCACCCATGGCCAGGGCAGCGTCACGATATGTTTTGGGTACTGCATCTAGGGCATCTTCAGCAACACTTACAATTGTAGGAATCGAGATTGCGCTAAGTAACAGCGCGCCCGTGAGCGCCGTCAGTCCTGTGGGCAAATTCAAGAACTCACGCGTAAGTGGTGCGAGAGCCAGGATCCCTATAAACCCAAGCAACACAGAAGGAAGCCCGGCCAATATTTCAACCATTGGTTTTAGAATTTCCCGTGCCCAACGCGGGGCTACTTCACTGATGAAAATTGCTGTCGCCAAGCCAAGTGGTATCGCAATTGCTCCAGCACCGATCGTTACGATTAAGGAGCCTCCAATTAATGGAAGAATGCCGAAGTAATCTTCTATTGGGTACCAGCGCACACTGAAAAGTGTGCTAAATGGGATTTCGATTAAGGCGGGTGAGCCCTCACGCAACAGGAATATGAAGATGATACCGACAATGAGAATGGCTGAATATCCGGTAACTTTAATGAGTCGGGTTATTAGAAATTCGGACCAAGAAGTTTCTCTCATTCCACCCTCAACGGATTATTGGGACGAAGCCTAGTTCGGTCACGATATCTTGGGCATCGGGCCCAAGGATCCACTCCAGATATTCAAGCACTTCACCGGTTGGTTCTCCGGCGGTATACATGTATAAGTCTCGAGCAATTGGATAGAGCGACTCATTAACCGCCTGCGCTGAAGGCAAGATGTATTCGCTAGATCCGGGTTCTGCAACCGCGATCACCTTGAGATCTTCGGTAACATATCCAAGCCCATCATAACCAATCGCATTGGGATTTTGCCTAATCTCAACACTAATCCCTTCGGAGGAGGGCAGAAGGAGCGTGTCCATCGAGAAGAGCGTTTTATCTTCCTTGTTACCCTTCCGAAGGACATTTTCCAAAAAATAGACGTGGGTTCCAGAATTTGTCTCGCGTGATAGTCGAACGATTGGACGATCTTCTCCTCCGACCTCTGTCCAATTGTTAATCTTTCCGCTGTAGATGTCCGATATCTGATCGATACTAAGTTTGTCGACTGGATTTTCCATATTCACGATGATGGCGATTGCGTCACGCGCGATTACGAACTCGATCGGATCGATGCCATTGCCCTGTGCACTTTCGCGCTCTTCAGGCTTTATGCTTCGTGACGCATTTGCGATGTCCACAGTGCCATTGATTAGTGCTGCAATTCCGGTTCCCGAGCCACCTCCGGTCACGCTTATTCGGACGGCTGGGTTAACATCCTGATACTCCTCTGCCCATGCGAGGGCCAGGTTCACAATCGTATCGGATCCTTTATTCTCAATTGAAGCGGAGCTTCCGTTGTTTTGGTCTTCTGAAAGCCGACCACAAGCTGTTGTGAGGATACAAAAAATAATTAAGATTTGAAGCTTTAGGGGATTGAGCGGTGGGAAGATTCGCATCGAGTGTGATTATATTTTGACAATCGACTTACTTCAAGATTTGAGGGACTTTTGGTATAACATCTAAACAATGGATAAACATGATGGACAGGCGATCATCCAGGTTAAGGACTTAGATTTTTTTTATGGCAGATTCAAAGCGCTTAGCGACATATCAATAGATATCGCTACACGTGAGATTACCGCGCTCATCGGCCCTTCGGGATGTGGAAAATCCACGTTTCTGCGCTGTTTGAATCGCATGAATGACACCATCCCCGGCACTCGACTTGAAGGAGAAATATTAATCGAGGGGGAAGATATCTACGCAGAGGATGTGGATCTGGCTGAGTTAAGGCAGCGGGTGGGAATGCTCTTCCAGAAACCGAATCCTTTTCCACAGTCGATCTTCGACAATGTCGCCTTTGGTCCCAGGGTTCTGGGGCAAACGAACAATAAAGTCGAGTTGCGTGATCTGGTGGAACAGTCTTTGGAAGCTGTCGCTCTTTTTGATGAGGTCAAGGGGTCATTAGATCAAAGTGCCATGGATCTTTCATTGGGGGAACAACAACGTCTTTGCCTTGCTCGAGTTTTAGCCGTAAAACCAGAAATTATATTGATGGATGAACCCTGTTCAGCATTAGATCCTATCGCAACGCTTAAAATCGAAGAGCTCATGCAAATTTTGAAAGAACAATACACCATCGTGATTGTCACTCATAACATGCAGCAAGCGGCGCGAGCTTCCGATCGGACTGGGCTGTTCTGGTTGGGAGAATTGGTCGAATTTGGAGATACAAATCAAATATTCACACGCCCGAAGGAAGAAAGGACCGAGGATTACATCACAGGTCGTTCGGGATGATGGCGTCAGTTAATCTGAAGATGAGGTTTTTGGAAAATCAAACCTACACTTCTCACTGTTGAAAGAATTAAGATCGGATTAAAGAGATTGGCCCAAGGAGGTAGCGATGACTGGTGGAATGCGACTGACATTTGATAGGGAGCTTGCTGAGATTCAAAATGAGCTTCTGAAAATGAGTGGGTTGGTTGACACAGCGATATCTTTATCATTGAAATCTCTCGCGGAAGGTGATATCCCACTTGCGCGCCAGATCATCGAGGACGATGAAAAAATTAACGAATTGCGATTCAAAATTGAGGAAGCAGCCTTAGCGCTTATTGCCACCCAACAACCGACCGCAACGGACCTGCGTGATGTGATTGCAATTATGAATGTTGTTGTAGACATTGAGCGAATGGGCGATTACGCTACCGGGGTTGCCACAACGGTAATAAAAATTGGTGATGAACCTCTGCTAAAGCCATTGATCGATCTCCCTAAAATGGTTGAGATTGCACGCAAGATGCTTGAGGACAGTGTTGAAGCATTAATGGATCGCGACGCAGAACGCGCAAAAGAGATCGCCATGCGTGATAATGAAATAGATGTGCTTTATCGAGCGATACTCGATGAGCTTGTAGAAATTATGGCGAAACGACCGGATAGCGTTCAAAGAGGAAATTTGCTTCTTTGGTGCGCTCACAATGTTGAGCGAATTGGTGACCGTGCTACAAATATTGCTGAACGAGTTGTCTTTGTCACCACAGGAGTTATGGAAGAGTTAAACATCAAAGAAGAGGAATTGTGAGCGGAAGTTAATATTTGCAGGGATATGTCTCAAGAACAGGGGTGATGTTTGTCGCCCTATTTGATGGGGCAATTCGTGTATAATGTGAATTAAGGAACAATTCAGCCTTCGGGGCAGGGTGAGAGTAACTGGCTCAATTCCCGACCGGCGGTAAAGCCCGCAAGCGCCACAGGCGCATGATTCGGTGAAACTCCGAAGCCGACGGTATAGTCCGGATGAGAGAAGGCAAAATTACTGGCAACGGCCAGATAATTGCTGCTGTGTTTTAGCCCCGAAGACGTATGTCTTCGGGGCTTTTCACAGGTGGGATTATGGTTGTGCCTATGTGGTTCTTGCCCCGAAAGCATTTTTTCGGGGCATTTGTCCTTATTAGGAGATCAAATGAGTACTGCGCGCAAGAATTTATCAAGCTTCGCCGCAACCTTATTTGGGTCTAGAAGCAGAGTCATTTACCTTATATCGGTACCTTTCACGCTTTTCGCAATTTTCTTATTGTGGGAAGGAATTACTCGGTACACAGCAGTGCCAGAATTCATCCTGCCGTCTCCGGGTTCAGTGTGGAACAGATTTATAAGTTCTATTGAAGATGGGTCACTTCCTAAACATACCATCACCACATTTACTGAAGTTTTAGGTGGCTTAGTACTCGGGATTTTCGTTGCGGCTAACCTTGGCTACGTACTTGCTAAATCAGAAACAGCTGAGAGAGTTCTCGCACCGTACATCGTCGCCTCCCAATCCATTCCAGTTGTAGCAATTGCTCCGCTGCTCATCATATGGTTTGGATCAGGACAAATTTCCAAGATATTGATTTCCGCATTGATCGTATTTTTTCCGGTTTTGGTGAATACGATTGTCGCAGTTCGTAGCGTTCCGGAGGATCTGAGGGATCTGATGCGCTCATTAAGAGCAACCTCAATCCAGATTTTTACTAAACTCGAATTGCCAGCAGCCATGCCGGTTCTTTTGGGCGGGTTGAAAATTGGTGCGACTTTGTCAGTTATCGGAGCAGTGGTTGGTGAGTTCGTTGCCGCGGATGAAGGCTTGGGTTTTCTGATAAATCTTTCAAGAGGGATGTACGATACCGCCATGGTATTTGTTACGGTTTTTACCTTGGTAGCGATGGCATTGTCGTTGTATACCATCGTGGCATTAGTGGAGCTGAAAGTGCTCGCATGGCGCAAAGACCCCTCAGAATCATAAGGAGACGAAAGCTTTGAAAAAATCATTGATTCTTGCATTTCTTGTTCTCGTAATTCCTTTGCTGTTCATCGCTTGTGGACCAAGCTCAACAGAAATTCCGTCAGAGCCTATGACGGTAAGACTGGCCATGCCGTTCCGACCTGATGTTCAGTTCGCTCCATTTTACGTCTCAATTGAAAAGGGGTTTTTTTCCGAGGCGAATATTGAGGTGACCATCGAACATCTTCCTGAAAATGAGGCGGTCGCGTTAGTTGGGGCGGGAGAGGTCCCATTTGCAGTCGTATCTGGTGAACAGGTTTTGCTTGCCAGAGCCCAGGAACTGCCAGTGGTCTATGTGATGGCCTGGTGGCACGACTATCCCGTGGCAGTGGCTGTGCCCGAGGATAGTAATATTCGGTCCCCACGGGATTTGGTTGGCAAGAAAGTAGGCATTCCTGGTTTATACGGAGCTTCATACATTGGTTACCGAGCGTTATTGAGCTCTGAAGGTGTATCTGAGCAGGAAACCATTCTCGATACTATCGGATACAACCAGGTTGAAGCAATGCTCGCCGGACAGGTAGATGCGATTGTAGTTTACGCAAACAATGAGCCCATTCAGTTAAACGAACTGGGTTTTCCGATGCGATTAATGCGTGTCGCTGATTCCGTGTCGCTAGCCTCAAATGGATTAATTACCAATGAGAAGACGTTGAGTGAAAATCCTGATCTTGTGCGCAGGATGGTTTCCGCGATTCTTAAAGGAATTGAACATTCGATTGCGAACACCAACGAGGCGTATGAGATAAGCAAAAATTACGTTGAAGGCCTTGATAAGACTGAGACAGATGTGCTGCGAAATGTGCTTGAAGAAAGCGTGCCATTTTGGAAAGCAGATACCCCGGGTGTATCTAATCCGGAAGCTTGGATCAATATGCATGCGATATTGTTAGAAATGGATCTCTTAAGCAATCCTCTTGATGTACAAGCTGCTTTCACAAATGAATATTTACCCGAAAATGACTGATATTTCTGAGATTTTGATCGCTTCTGATATTAGTAAATCATTCCCTAATGGGAATGGTGGATTGAGCGTGCTCGAAGATGTTAGTTTTAGCCTCGACTCGCAGGAGTTTCTATGCATCGTAGGACCTTCAGGATGCGGAAAGACAACGCTATTAAAAATTCTCGCGGGGCTGATGATTCCGAGTGAAGGCGATGTGATTTTTGAGGGGGAGCGGGTCATTCGACCCCGTCGACGGATCGGATTCGTTTTTCAAGAGGCAAATTTAATGCCCTGGCGAACGGTTGAAGATAACATCTCGCTCCCACTCGAATTACAAGGTCAGAACGGCTCGGAAGTTCACACCAAAACAACCGATTTGATCGAGCTGGTCGGGCTCTCTAGTTTTGAAAAGACCTATCCCAGGGATTTGTCTGGAGGAATGGCACAACGTGTTGCGATCGCACGCGCGTTGATCCATGATCCAGATCTTCTCCTGCTTGATGAACCCTTTGGTGCACTCGATGCCCTTACTAGAGAAAGAATGGCAACCGAGTTGATGCGAATATGGGGCGCCCAAAAGGTCACTGTCGTGATGGTCACACATTCGATTTCGGAAGCGATTTTGCTCGCAGATCGAATCTTGGTGCTCAGCCCACGACCAGGCAAAGTTACACTAGATTTACCAATTTCACTCACACGCCCTCGTGATCTGTCTATGGCTCACACTAAGGAATTTGGAAAGCTGGCCAGTCGGATTCGCGCTGCAATCGCAAATGAGGAGTGACTAAGGGTCCAAGACATCTCGGAACAATAAAAACAAAAAAAGACCGCTGTGAATTGCGGCCTTTTTTGTTTTCGAAGCATTTGAACATAGGGTTCAGATTATCACTCTGCTTGAGAAGAAGAGCCCTCGACCACGTCCTGCTGTGATTTCCTTCGGCGCAATACGCTCCGCCCGATGAAGAAGCCAGGTACTCCCAACAGCAATGCAATCGGAAGGGCACAAATTGCCAGCCAAATCCCAGCATCGGCCAGGAACTGCAAAGTCTGGATTAATGCCTCAAGCGCTTGTTTGGCCGTCCCCTCGGGTCTCCATCCACCAATTTCGAGTGGTTGTGCAAGCTCATCCGGGATGAGCTCAACATTGATGAGCGACAGGCGTGCAGAGTCTTCAAAATAGTTCATCTGCCCCTTTATAACTTCGATGTCTTCTCGAACCTGTCGGAGATCATTGAATACCCGAAGGACATCTTCTGTTTCTAATGCCGCTTCCATGATTACCAGCAACTGCTCTTCAGCAGCTTCGAGGTTTCGAAGTCTGGATTGCAGATCAGTAAATTGCTGGGTTACATCTTCACCACTGATACGTTTCTCGCGCACTTCGATGGCGTCATTTTGAATTCGTTCGAGAGCATCATCAAGCCGCTCGACGGGAACTCGAACGCTTACTGATGCTCGAATTACGCTTCCTGATGATGTGCCAGAAGATGACTGAAATACATTGGAGTAAACGACAAAGCCTCCGAACTGTTCGGCCATCTTTCCGATCTCATCCGCTGTTTTCCCAGGGTCATCGACAACTAATGTCAGATTTGCATTGCGGATAACCAAAGGCTCAATAGAAGTGACCTCACTATCAAGGCTGAACCGATTTGGAGATTCAAGCTCGACGCTATCGCTGAATTCGATAACCGCTTCGGGGGCAAATCCTGATTCACCACCCATTGATATG
>JAGLGG010000310.1 GCA_023144145.1 Anaerolineales bacterium
CGTCTTGAATTGGTCAAAATTCAACGCTTCGCCAAACAACGTAATCTCCAGATTGGTCTTTTGACTTTCGATTCCGAAGTTCGGCAGAATGGGCAGGATTTATGCTTCCCAATTTTCGATTCTTTAGAAGATTTACCGGAAAGCAGATGGGAGATAAAACCACCCAAATCAATCCAAGATTCTGAAGAAGCTCTTTCTCGATATCCCAGACCCCCCGTTCAGCAATTAAAAGAGATAACGCCTGCTTGGGTAGAAAATATCAGATCTCGGAACATCCGACTACCAGCTGGTCTCATTTTTGGGATCTCCCTTCTGTTACTCATTTTTATTGTGCCAACCGCGGAGATCAATTTGTTGCCCACGGGTACTGGGAAATTTCTTCCGATCTCTGTTGACCTTTATAGCGAACCCGATCTTGAAAGTGAACCTGGAAAAATTAGAGCAGAAGAATACGGGGTTGATGTTGTGGGAAGTGCAACCTTCTCGACAAGCGGTTGGATGAGAGTTCCTAAAAGCCCTGCGCAGGGTGCAGTAATTTTTGAGAATCATACTGAAGATCTCCTCAACATCCCTTTGCACACAGTTCTATGGACGAGTGGGTCTACGGAGCAGAAATTTCGCACCACGACCACTGCAGAGCTACTAGGTGGATTTGGCGCGAAAGTAGAGATTGCGGTTGAAGCGATCGCTTCTGGAGCAGAAGGGAATGTGCCTGCTTATTCAATCTCGGCAATAGAGGGCCCGCTTGGCCTGCTCATCTCGGTTTCTAACCCGAGAGCATTGAAAGGAGGCGTTGACGAACTACATCCGACAGCAACGCAGCGTGACCTGGATGACTTAGAAGAGCAATTGCTGGATGAGTTATTTCTCTTAGCAACAAATGAGATTGGATCAAACCTTCAAGAAAACCAGGTTATTGTAGGAGATGGAATTTGGCTCGAGAGGATTATCGACCAAGAGTACAACCACACACCTGGCGAGATTGCAGACGAACTAACAATGGAGATGGAAGTAAGCGTTGTCATGTTGGTGTATCATGAACCTGAATTGGAGAGGTTCATTCTGAATGAGATGTCACATGACTTGCCTGTTGGCATTGAAGTGATCCCAACTTCATTGAGTTATGAAGTTCAAACCGAACCATCGGGCTTGACGGATGGGAGATGGGGATTAAGTATTCAAGCGGAAGTTGAGACCTATGACACGTTGGATTTTAGGGATATTAAAACCATGATCTTTGGGCGAACTCCGGAGAGTGCGGTGCGAATACTCGGGGACACAGCACCACATTTGATTGGTTCTCAGATAACTCTTTACCCAAGCTGGATGCCAATTCTGCCCTTTTGGACAGAGAGAATCCAACTTCACTGGGATTGGGAGTGAGAATTGTGTCACGCATCCTTGCCATAGATCCCGGAGATGTGCGAATTGGGCTTGCGATAAGTGATCCAACTGGAACGATATCGCGTCCGCTAAAAGTCATCTCTCATCAATCGCGCTTGCAGGATGCTAAGAGAATCATTGAGGAAGCTCAAGAACACTCGGTTGAGAAAATAATTGTGGGGCTTGCTCTTGATAATGAGGGCAATATCGGTCCACAGGGGCGCAAGGCGCTGAGGTTGGTGAAGGTGCTTCAGGATTTAACAAGATTGCCAGTTGAGACTTGGGATGAGAGCGGTTCGAGCATGGCAGTTTCTCAGAAGGGACGAAAAAAACAGCCTATCGATGCAAAGGCTGCTGCCTTCATCTTGCAGGAGTATCTAAATGCCAAAGAGACCTCGTAAGCGTAGAGGTATTTTCGCTCTAAGTTTTATTGCGCTTGGGAGTATTGGGTGCTGCGCGGCCGTAATTGCCATTTTGTACATCGGTCTTCCCAACGCGGTTGGTAGAATCGGAGAACCTGCGCCTGAATTGGATCCGATTGATCGGCTCTTTCTCACTGGCTACCTTTGGTTGAATATCAGCGCAATAGATACCCCGGCGGGGGATACACCACTTCAGTATGAGCTTGAGGTAATGCAAGGTGAAAATGCGACGAGTGTAGTCGGTAAATTAAAGACAGCTGGCGTTATTGAGGATGATGCTCTCTTAAGGAACTTTCTTCAGTATCGGGGATATGATCGTGGAATAGAGGCAGGAACATACACACTGCACGGGGGAATGACAATTCGAGAAATTTCATTGGTCTTACAGAAGGCCGACCCACAAGCAATTCATTTCGTTGTGCTAGAAGGATGGCGCAGGGAGCAAATTGCAGAGGCTATCGATATTCAGGGGTTAAGCTTTTCATCATTAGGTTATTTAGAGGCTTCTCAACGAGTACCGAACCACTTCGCGTTTTCGGAACATATGCCTGTATTTGCTACACTGGAGGGATTCCTTTTCCCTGATACGTATTCCATTTCACCGGAAATGGATGCAGAAAATTTCATCGAGCGAGTGTTAGAAAACTTTGGCAGCCGGATCACAGCGGAGATCATAAGCGGTTTTGAGCGACAGGGTCTGGATATCTACGAAGGAATTACTCTCGCTTCCATTCTTGAGCGAGAAGCGGTTATATCGGACGAGCGTGATCTCATCGCTTCTGTGTTTATCAATCGCTACAACATTGGGATGAAATTGGAAGCAGACCCGACAGTGCAATATGCCCTAGGACAACAGGTCGATGGCTCGTGGTGGAAGGCCCCGCTTACTTTTGATGATCTTGATATCGACTCGCCCTATAACACCTATCGTTATCCTGGGTTGCCCCCTGGGCCGATAGCTAATCCTGGACTTGATTCTATTGAGGCGGTTGCATTTCCTGCGCAGTCATCTTATCTCTATTTTCGAGCTGCATGCGATGGTTCAGGCAGGCATAATTTTTCTAATACATTCGAAGAGCATCAGCGATTCGCATGTGAATAAAAAGGGCTGTCCCAAAAGCACTCAAGAATATTACGAAATAACAATGAACATGGAGTATGGGCAACTGGCCAGTTGCCTGTACAAATGGGTTAACTGCCGAGCATCTGGCAAATTTCATATCGCTTGATCCATGACAAATCAATATTGTTCGAAGAGCATCAGCGATTCGCATGTGAATAATAAAAGAAGCCCATGAGGGCTCCTTTTATTTTCCCTTATTTTTCATGGATATTTTATTAAATTCTTGGGGCTATCATTAAGATCGTAGGTAGTCCTGAAGCTGCCTTTTAAATTGAGGTTGGCGCAACCTGCGAAGTGCCTGGGCCTCAATTTGTCTCACCCTTTCTCGAGTTACACCAAGTTTTTTGCCAACCTCTCCAAGAGTGTGGCTTCTTCCGTCTTGGAGTCCGTAGCGCAGCTGAAGGATCCGAACCTCTCTTGGGGGAAGGGTGTTGAGAACATCTCTTAAGTGTTCCTGCATGATCTTTTCAGTGACGCTCTCCGCAGGTGCAGGAAGCACGGTATCGGCGGTGTAATCACCGAGTTCATGATCTTCATCATCGTCAGCGGGCAGCTCGAGTGAAAGTGGTCTCTGAGCGACGCGCATTAATTCTTCAACTTTCTTTGTGGTAACTTCAAGGGCTTCAGCCAATTCAACAGTTGTTGGTTCTCGACCCAGTTCTTGTGTTAGCTTATGGGAGTATCGGTTAAGTTTGTTGATTTGATCACCCATATGGACTGGAACACGAATGGTCCTGCCTTGGTCAGCTACGCACCGAGAGGTTGCCTGACGGATCCACCAAGTCGCATAGGTTGAAAAACGGAATCCACGTCGATAATCAAATTTCTTTGTCGCCCGAATGAGACCTATGTTTCCTTCTTGAATGAGGTCTAGGAAGGGGACACCTCGTCTGACGTACTTCTTGGCAACGCTGATTACCAACCGGAAGTTTGCGGTGATAATATGCTCCCTTGCAGCCCAGCCATCCTCAACCAACCGCCTTAATTCCACCTTGCGTTTCTTTGTGACAGGTTCCTTGGCGAGGATCGCGCGCGCTTCTCTCCCGGCTTCAATCCGTTTTGAGAGAGAGATTTCCTCGTCGTGCGTGAGGAGAGGAACTTTGCTTACTTCTTGAAGGTATAACGCCACTGCATCGTTTGCATAAGGGTCTTCGAACATCACTCCCGTGATTTGGTTCTTCTCATCCAATGTGTCACTACCTGCTGAATTGTTCTCATCAATGCTTTCATGACTGGCCTTGGGGTAGGGAAAACTATCATCAAAGCCATGTTCTAAGTTAGCCGAATCGAGATTATCCGAGAGCTTTTCATTTTGTTCGTGTGCTCGATCGAGCAGCCTTTCAAGAGGGACAATGCCTTGCTCCTCAGATTGCCAGGCTTCGTTGTTCTCTCCATTTCGGACATTGGCATTATCGAGAGAAGGTACTTGAACATCTACTTGCTTGACCTTACTATTTTTGGAGTTCATTATCCAACCTCATGTGAATGCTAAAAGGTCAGGACTGAATAATACTGACCAAAACGACCGATTTTATCATAATTACTACAAGAAAAAAAAGTGACGCTCTAATTTGAACTATTTTACAGTCCTGTCAAGGTATTGTCAATAAAACATCTAAAATTCTAATCGTTTACTCATTTTCAACCATGGTGGGTCATCTCGCTTATCGGAATTTGATTAATTCTTGGGTATTTCGTGTGATATTGCAGTAAGATTCCATACCCGAATCGAGGTGGATTTTATGCAGTCCCCATCAATCGCGCCCTATGGAACCTGGAAATCAGAGATAAGCGCTTCGCACGTTGCAGAGGTTGGAATGGGCAGCATTCTACCGGTTACAGATCTTCGAGTGGTTGGGGAAAATATTTACTGGATCGAGCGCATACCAGACCAGGGGGGCAGACAGGTAGTTGTCAAAACAGACGGAAGGATGCCGCCGGAGAGGTTGATACCGGAAGGGTTCAATGCCCGGACGATGGTGCACGAGTATGGTGGTGGGTCTTATTGTGCTTATAAGAACGTTCTGTTCTTTTCGAACTTTGAAGATCAACGGCTTTATCGCCTCATCTCAGGGTCAGATCCAATTGCGATCACGCCGGATTCCGGACAACCAAGATCAACTCGATATGCAGATTCAACTGTTTCCAGCGACGGAAAGTGGATCATCGCGGTCAGGGAACGGCATGGTTCGCAAACGGAGGTGATCAACGATTTGGTGGCAATCCCCTCGGATGGCCATTCAGCGCCGCACGTGCT
Source organism: Anaerolineales bacterium (assembly GCA_023144145.1). Taxonomy (GTDB): domain Bacteria; phylum Chloroflexota; class Anaerolineae; order Anaerolineales; family E44-bin32; genus JAGLGG01. The sequence goes on from JAGLGG010000310.1 coordinate 5,186, forward strand.
CAACTCTGGTCGTGATTTCTATTCATCTCCAAAGATAAGCCCGGATGGAAAATCTATGGCATGGTTGTGCTGGGATCACCCTCAAATGCCATGGAATGGGACAGAGATATGGGTCGGAAAAATTGGTGAAAACTTCGATTTACAAGCTCCAACGTGCATCTCCGGAGGCCCGTCCACATCAATCTTTCAACCTGAGTGGGATCCTACGGGCACACTGCACTTCATTTCAGATGACAGTGGCTGGTGGGATCTCTACAAGGTTGTCGATGGGAACGTGCAAGTCGTTCTTCAGAGAGAAGTTGATTTAGGATTTCCGCAATGGATATTTGCTCTCTCGCGCTACACATTTCTCCCGGGAGAGTGGATCGCCGTTATCTACTCTTCTGATGGGCTAGATAAACTCGCCCTTGTCAAGACGGATGCTACCGAATTCCAGACCCTAGATCTTCCCTTCCAATCATTTTCTCCCCCCTATCTTAGCTGTGATGAAAAGGCAAATTTATGGCTAATCGGGGGAAGTGCATATGAGACACCTTCAGTTATTCGGATTGACCCTCGCTCGCAGCAATTTGAGATCGTAAAGTATGGTTCAAAGGTGAAAATACCACCTAAGCAAATTTCCGCACCTCGATCCATTGAGTTTCCCACAGTTGACGGTGATCAGGCGCATGCCTTTTTCTATGAACCAAAAAACCCTGGGTTTCAAGGACCTGAAGGCGAGCTCCCACCCTTAATTGTTAAAAGTCACGGCGGACCAACTTCTGCGGCGCGAGCCCATCTTCAACTTGAGATCCAATTTTGGACGAGCAGGGGGTTTGCGCTGGTTGATGTTAATTATGGTGGTAGTACCGGTTTCGGCAGGAAATTTCGAGAACGTTTAGAAGGGACTTGGGGAGAAGTCGATACGAATGATTGCATTAAAGCCGCCCAATTTCTTGTTGAGCAGGGACTTGTGGATGGCCAAAGATTGATTATTCGAGGGGGAAGTGCAGGTGGCTTCACCACATTATCGGCGCTCACTTTCCACGCTGTATTTTCTGCTGGGGCAAGTTATTATGGAGTCTCTGATTTAGAAGCATTGGCGTTAAATACACATAAGTTTGAATCCCATTACTTAGACAGACTCATTGGTCCACTCCCTGAAGCGAAAGATATTTATTTCAATCGATCACCGATCCATTTTACTGAACGGCTATCTTGTCCGATGATATTGCTTCAAGGGCTGGAAGATGAGGTTGTACTCCCACCACAAGCGGAAACAATGATTGAGGCCCTGGATCGGAAAAACCTTCCTTATACTTATGTCGTGTTTGAGAATGAGGGTCATGGATTTCGGCGACAGGAAAATGTTATTCATTCGCTTGAAGCAGAATTGTCATTCTACGCGCAGATTTTCGATCTCCAATTAGGTGAACCAATAAGGCCGGTGCTGATCAGAAATCTTAAATAAGGACCACAGTTTTGATGTGCCCCCAGCACTGGAACTTGCTGGGTTAAAAGTGCTATGGTAGACTGATCAAAGTTGAGTAAATCAAAGGGGATTCCCCAATGCCGAAGTCGCGAAATGACCTTATGTTGGATCGCCTCAGAACTCTCCAGGCGAACACTCCAGATGTAGAGTCTTCAGCGGTCGTCAGTGTTGACGGTCTAATCATTGCCTCATCATTGCCGGTAGGATTTGAAGAAGATCGAGTATCAGCGATGTCTGCTGCGATGCTCAGTTTGGGGGATAGAATTGCTGGAGAGCTGGGACGGGGCTTGTTAAGCGAGGTGTATATTCACGGGGCCGACGGCTACGTCCTTCTTGTGTCTGTAGGTGGCGAGGCGGTTCTCACTGTTTTGGCTCGTAAACAAGCAAAATTAGGCCTATTATTTCTTGAGATGAGGCGGGCGGCAGAGGATTTGGAGCAATTGGTAGGTTGATGCGAGATCATACGAACCGATCATACCAAAGATGATATTTCGGTGGGGAGGAGCCGGGAAATGGCCCTCCCCACCGACTTTATTGGATGTGAAGTGAGGAGGTTTGGAATGACAAAGTATTTGTTCCTGACAGGTGGTGTTGTCAGCTCCGTAGGGAAGGGAGTGGCGGCGGCTGCAATCGGGAAATTGCTGAAAGAACGAGGGTTCAACCCCTCCATTCAAAAACTTGATCCATATATCAACGTTGATCCAGGTACGATGAGCCCCTACCAGCATGGTGAGGTCTATGTATTAGATGACGGTGCAGAAACCGACCTCGACCTTGGACATTATGAGCGCTTCATTGATACAAGTTTGAGCCAGGTATGTAATGTAACCACCGGCCAAATCTACTCCCACGTTATCGCTCAGGAGCGCCACGGTGATTTCCTTGGCGGTACGATCCAGGTAATCCCTCACATCACAAACGAGATCAAGCGTCGGATCCGAATGGTACCTCGGGACACTAAGGCAGACATTGTCTTGGTGGAGATCGGAGGGACTGTCGGCGATATTGAGTCTCTACCTTTTCTTGAAGCGTTACGACAAATGCGTTCCGATCTCGGAAGAGAAAATACGCTCTATATCCATGTCACATGGCTGCCATTCATTGGTGCTACTGGAGAGATAAAAACAAAACCCACCCAACACTCCGTTAGAGAGCTACGCTCGATCGGAATTTCACCGGATGTGATCATCGCGCGCTCTGATCACCCCGTTGGCGAAGAACTTCGTGAAAAAATTGCATTGTTTTGTGACGTTGATCGTCGTGCAGTAATTCCCCTGACAACAGCATCGCTTCTTTATGAGGTTCCATTGCTGCTTGAGAGGGAAGGATTAGGCGATTTTATTCTGGACCGATTAAGCCTAGTACCTAAGGAGAAACCCAATTGGTCTGCGTGGGAGGCACTAGTCGCGGCCGAAAGAATTAAGCGCCCGAAAGTACGAATCGCATTGGTTGGGAAGTATGTCGAATTACAGGATGCCTATATGAGTGTTCGTGAGGCTGTCCGCCATGCTGCCCTGGAGGTTGGGGTCGAAGCGGAAATACTTTGGCTGCATTCAGCAGAATTGGAAAAGGGGCGAGGTTGGGATGAGCTGAAGAGCAGCGATGGGATTATCGTGCCAGGAGGATTTGGCTCAAGAGGGATCGAGGGGAAAATCGCGGCTGCACGATATGCACGCGAAAACAAAATACCATATCTAGGACTTTGCCTTGGAATGCAGGTGATGGTCATTGAGTTTGGACGGCACGTCTTTGGATCTGAAGATGTCAATTCCACTGAATTCAATCGAAATACACCCCATCCAGTTATCGATCTTCTTCCTGAACAACGCGGTGTGGATGACATGGGGGGGACAATGCGCCTGGGTTTATATCCGTGTCAGATAGTGCAGAACACAAAAGTAAGTCAAGCTTATGAGAAGAATTTTGTTCAGGAAAGACACCGTCATCGTTTTGAATTTAACAATACCTATCGCGAAATATTCGGTGAGCATGGAATGTTGTTTTCCGGGCTGTCACCAGATAATCGATTGGTAGAAATCGCTGAATTCAAGGATCATCCCTTTATGGTTGGTAGTCAATTTCATCCAGAGTTTTTATCGCGACCAAGTCGTCCACATCCACTGTTTAAATCCTTTATGGAGGCAACAGCTGAGCATTCTGGCGTCAGATCCGATAAATCTACTGAGAAGGTGGACGCCCCTGGGAATCTGATTCCCGATTCAAAATAAAAATCCAAGTGCTGGATTTCTGCTTCTGCTTCGATCGCATTTGAGCTCAGAGAAGATTCTCTAAGATCTCATTTTCATCCACAATAAGAAAAGGCTGCGTTATCCACAGCCTTTCGAGAATTTATTTATGCTCACTAACGATTTACTTTGGATTCAAGAGCTTTCAATAGCTTCGGCACTTTCTGCATCTTCCATCACTGCGTGGCCTTCAGATTTAAGTTTGTTGATGCCGTTGCGGGCCTGATTTAGCAATCGCGTCAATTCATTTTCCAACAATTCGAGAACATCAACAGTATATTGATCTGCATCTCGACGTATAATCGATGCGTCCCCCCTGGCTTGTTCGATAATCTGTTCTGCGCGAGTTTGCCCGGCCAAAACAATGCTATCGCGAGTTATCAGACCCTCACCCTTCTGCTGCGCCAAAGATATAGTTCTGCTCGCTTCTTCCTCAGCGTGAGCGAGGATCCGATCTTTCTGGACCTCTACGGATTGAGCTTTTTTTACTTCCTCCGGAATTGAAATTCGCATCTGATCGATAATCTCAAGAAACCGATCCTCATCCACAATCACGCTTCTGGTGAGAGGGATGGGCCGGCTTTGATTGAATAATTCTTCTAACCGATCAACAAGGTGCAGGATATCCATTCTTACCTCCGGTTTCTTACGCCGGTTGGTCTGGTCTGGCTGTTCAGGTTGCAAGCTTCAGGTCGAAGCCTACACTGAAAGCGATCTGAGGGCAACCCTGATCAATCCCGCAGGGAAGTCAGGTTTAAGTCACCCACCTCCTCTTCGCTTAATTCTTCAAATCGAGAATTTAGCGCGCGAAAGACATGATCTGGTACCAGACTGGAGACGTCCCCTCCAAGCGAGGCGATTTCTCTAACGGTTGAGCCAGTTAAGAAACTGTGCTCTTCACTTGTGATAAATGCAATGACATCGATCTCCGGCGCCAAGCGGTGGTTTGCTAGTGCCATTCTAAATTCGTGTTCAAAATCTGAAAAAACTCTCAGTCCTCGAACGATCACTTGCGCTCCGATTGTGCGGCAGTAATTCACGATAAGGCCACTAAACATCTCAGTTCGAATATTATCCTCGGTCTTAAATTCTTGCTTCACGAGTTCGTAGCGCGTCTCGGGCGAAAAAAGCAGCTGCTTCAAAGGTTTATCATAAACGGCAACCACTAATTCATCAAACAACTTTGCCGCGCGATGTACGATATCGATATGACCGTTATGGATTGGATCGAACGTCCCGGGGAACACTGCTCGAACCATTAGCTAATTTCTCCTCTCCCGCCTGACCAGAATTGTTGTACAACTTGCGCCAGGCTTTTGTATTCGTCCCTTGAAAGATCAGGATCGAGATCGAAAATTTTCTTCGCTTGCTCACGAGCTTTCTCAATTAAAATCACGTCGGTAATTTTTGCCATTCGTAATTCCGCAAATCCCGATTGACGTGTTCCCAGGAAATCCCCCGGTCCACGTTGCTCAAGATCGAGTTCCGCTAATTCAAAACCATCGACCGTAGATTCCATAGCGCTCAATCGTTCATTCTCGGTGTCCGCGTCGGTGTTGGCTATTAATAAACAATAGGATTGCTGATCATCCCGCCCGACACGCCCTCTAAATTGATGCAGTTGAGCAAGCCCAAATCGATTGGCACCTTCAATTAGCATGACCGTCGCGTTAGGTACATCCACCCCCACCTCAACCACCGAGGTAGAAACCAAAATATGAATTTCTCCATTGCGGTAAAGGTGCATGATAGCATCCTTCTCATCGGATTTCATTCTGCCATGAAGGAGCCCGACCCGATAATTCGGGAAAATGTCTGATTGAAGGCGTTCATGCTCCTCAACTGCAGCTTTTGCATCGATCTTTTCTGATTCCTCTACGAGTGGATAGATTATGAAAGCTTGGTGCCCCTTTTCAAGCTGGCTACTGATAAAGCGGTACGCACGCATACGCTCTCCGCTTGTAAGTACACGCGTTTCAGTGGGCACTCGTCCGGGAGGCATTTCGTCAATAACGGTCAGATCCAAATCACCATAGAGAGTTAGAGCGAGGGATCGAGGAATGGGGGTGGCTGTCATGACAAGCAAATTTGGATTTTTCCCCTTGGCTCTCAATAGTGCTCTTTGATTAACTCCAAACCGGTGCTGCTCGTCGATAACCGCCAATCCCAACTGTGAGAACTCTACCGGTCCTTCAATTAACGCGTGGGTTCCAATCACAAGTTGAATAGAGCCATCCTTCAATCCAGCTCGGATTTCATCTTTTTCGGAGTTTGAGGTAGAACCCAGTAACAATCGTATGCCACCTTGCTTGACTCCGATTTCCTTTGAAAGCATATCTTTAAGGGTCGAATAATGCTGTTCGGCTAGGATGCTCGTTGGTGCCATGACTGCGGATTGCACACCATTCTCCGCTGCAATGGCGATTGCAGCAGCTGCGATAACAGTTTTTCCGGAGCCAACATCTCCCTCTATCAGTCGATTCATGGGTTTTGAGCTCTCGAGATCCTGCGTGACGCTTTGAAGAGCGCGCTGCTGGGCTTGAGTTAGCTCAAAGGGAAGTGAACTAATAAACCTTCCAAGTCTCTCTTGCTCGATTGGTAGAGGCTTGGTCTCTAACGCAAGCCAATCGCGCTTCTGTTCGAGTACGCCGAGTTGAAGGAGGAACATCTCGTCAAAAGCTAATCGGTCTTGAGCCTTTCCGAGCATGTCCCAATCATCAGGAAAGTGTACCTGTTGGAGAGCTAGCCCTAGTGGGATGAGCTGGGCCGATTCAACAACTGACTGTGGAATCGGATCTGGAACGCGGGTCGCGTATCTGGTGACAACGGAATTAATTACGCGCCTCAACCACTTTCCAGTTATACCGGCAGTCAATGGATAGACCGGGACGATTCTGTTGGTATGGAGTTGAATCCTTTCAAGTGGTTCCCACTCCGGACTGCTCATGGTGAGATGACCGAGGTACTGATCAACTTTTCCGGAAAGCACAACCCCTTCGCCGGGTTTCAGTTTATCTGCAATCCAGGGCTGGTTAAACCAGGTGATCCGCAGCGAACCTGTGCCATCGCCAATAACGGCTTCGATAAGCTTCATTTTTCCGCCGCGCACCGTTCGCAGATTAATATCCTCCACCGTCCCAATAACGGTAACTTCCTCACCAAACCAGAGGCGGTTGATCGTTTTAAGCTGGGAGTAATCGTCGTAGCGGCGCGGAAAGTGCCAAAGCAAGTCTCCCAACGATTCCAAATTGAGCTTTTTTAGGGTGCGAGCGGTTTTAGGGCCCACCCCCGGAAATGTCGTCAATGGAGCAACTAAAGCGACAGGTGGCTCAATGGGTTGGATGGGGCCTGGTTCAGGCGGCTTCTCCTTCTCTATTTGTGGTTCTTTGGAAGGTGCCGGGCTCACCGCTTCTGGTTGGAGCCCAGGATCTGCAGTGGGAGTAACTTCGGTTTTGGGCCGGTCTTTTGGCTGTTCGGCGATGCTTTCAGCCGATGGTTGCGGCAGTGCCTGTCCCTCCGTCGTCGAGGCAGAGGGAAAATCCGGAGCTAACTTTGAAAGGTCAGGGTACTCGTTTTTCAAACGATTCCAAAGACCCCCTAAAGCATCCTCTCGAGATTTTGTAGACAGATTCGGGTAATCACGCAAACGAGTGACCACGACTTGTATGATCGAGTCGGAAATCCCAGATTCGGTAGCCTCGGCTTTCCAAGGCTCGAGCATGTTTTGAAGGCCGCCGAAAACAGCCCGATTATCGTACCCTCGCTCAGCTTCAAGGCGAAGAAATTTAGCCAATTTCTCAATAACAGAGTTCATTCAAGGATCCGTTTTACTGGTTTTCTCAGTAGCAAGGTTCGTATGTTAGTTGGTCTTTTTCATACCAATGATTCCAACAGCGCCGGGCCCAATATGAGCGCCTAACGCCGTCGTCACTTCAGGGGTAATTATCTTTCTTTCACATAGATGCTCAAGTCTGCTGGCGAAATCATGTGCCCTATCCGGGGCCATAGAGTGGGGGACTGCCAAACGCTCAAGCGGACCCCAAGATTCAGCAATTTCTTTCAACTTATCCAATGCTTTGGCACGCGTTCGCACTTGCCCCAATCGCTTCACCACGCCATCCGCAACCTCGACTAGCAACTTGATTCTGAGTAAGTTTCCCAAGCCTGCTGATAGCCAATTGATCCTTCCGCTGCGTTTTAGAAACTCAAGATTGTCGATGAACGCGATTAAGCGGATATTCTCCTTGACGATTTGAGCTCGTTCGACCGCCATCTCGATCGATCCACCTTGCCTAGCGACTTCAGCGGCCTCAATGACTTGAAACCCAGCACCGAGTGTTATCTGACCACTATCAAAGACTCGGACGTTGTCTCCAAAGGGTTTGGCGGCTTGGCAAACGACGTTGTACATTCCGCTTAAGGTTGGTGGCAAGGTTATCGAAAGAATCTTTTTTATCCCTTGACTAAAAAGTCGTTCGTATGCCTGCTCGAATACCAAAGGTGTGGGCGCAGCGGTTGTCGCAGGCGTCTGTAGATCTGGAAGTCGTTGATAAAATTCTGTACGTGATAGATCTACTCCATCTTGAAAAGTTTCTCCATCTAAAGTGACTACGGCGGGTATGACTACAATGTTCAACCGCTCCTGTTCGGATTCAGGCACATCAGAAATGCTGTCGGTAACGATTGCTACTTCAGGCATGTCTCACTCTTTCATTCCGGCTCGGCCTCAAGTACAACAACTCCAATACTCTTAGGTCCGACGTAAGTGGCAACTGAGGGTCCGTATTCAGAAATAGTGATCGGAACCCCACGATATAAGGCGCGAAGTCGGTCTTTTAGTGTTCGGCATTCATCTGCTGTTCTAAGGCTATTTTGGAGGATGGCAATATGTTCAACGGCTGCAAATTCTGAAGTGAATTCAACCATTTTTTCGATCGCCCTCGCACGGGTGCGAACTTTTTCCATCGGAATAATTTTACCGCCTTCTATCGTCAACAAAGAAATAACGCCCAACATGTTTCCCAAGATCGCTTGGGACCTGCTTATCAAACCATTGTGCTCGAGGTATGCCAGATCGTCCACAGCGAATATGAGATACAAACGGGGGATCATCCCTCGAACAATCCGGATGATGGTTTCAAAGTCGTCGCCCTGAGCTGCGGCTTCTGCAGCAGCTTGGACCAAAAGCCCAAGGCCAACAGAGAAGGATTGAGAGTCGATGATTTGAATATCGCAGCGACCGAGAAACTGTTGGCTGGCCGCATATGCGTTGGTAATCACAGGATTTATCTGGGAAGAGGTATGAATTGAAAGGATCTGATCAGTATGTTGGCGTAAGGCCGAGTAAGTTTGAACGAATGTATCGATCGATGGGGGAGTGGCAACAGGAAGCGTATCGTGCCCCTTAAAGAGAGGGTCCAGGTTTGCAGAATTCATCCTCATCTCCTCAACGATCGAACTCAACCCACGTTGAATTTTCAAGGGGGTTATAGATACTGAGAATCGATCTAGGAAACCACGGGTTGGGAAACGTGCAGTGCTGTCAGTTACGATCCGAGTACGATTCATATTCACTCAACGGAGAGAATGATTTGGTAATGTGGTTGACCACCGTCAACCAATTCTATTTCTTGATTCGGCCATCGTTCTCGTACCCGATCTGCTAATTGATTGGCATTATTCGAAGACAAATCCGCACCGTAGTAGAGTGTGATTAACTCCTCATTTTCGGGATGACACATTTCGAGAGTTTTGATTAGGCAATCGCCCAAGTCATCCCCGGATGCTGCTAGTTTGCCGTTAAGCAATCCTATAACCTGCCCTTCAGAGCAATTCACGCCTTCAATTTCAACAGATCGGGTGGCGACCGTAAGTTCCGCGGATTGTATGTCAGCCAATGTATCAGACATCGCACGTACCATTTCGGCATGATCGCCATCTGGATTCAATGCGAGCATAGCAGCCACACCTTGCGGGATCGAAACCGAGGGGACAACAGCTACTTTTTTCACCGTCAGTTCGGCTGCTTGATTGGCCGCGAGAACGATGTTCTTGTTATTCGGCAAAATAATTACCTTATCGGTAGGAAGATTCTCGAATGCATTGAGAATTTCCTGTGTGCTGGGATTCATGGTCTGACCGCCCTCAATCAAGGCGGCCGCGCCTAAGCTGGCAAATGCGCGCGCGATCCCCATGCCGGGCGCTACAGTGACCACGGCGATCTGGTTGGGGTCTACGCTGGCTAGTTTGAGGTGTTGGAATCCCTGCTCCTTAGATTGGTCTTCCATCATAACCATGAGATTTTCAATGGCAATGTTAGTGATTGTGCCCTGTTTCTTGGTGAAATCGATCGGTTCATACTCCGCCTGGTCGGGTACGTGGATGTGCATGCGGTACATGCCATCACCCTCACCAAGCTGGATAGAAGTGCCCATGGTTTCCAATTGACGGAAATAGGTTTGCAGGTCAAAGGAGTCCTGAGGTCGAAAATCAATCACTACCTCCCAATCCTGACCTGGTTCAACTGATTCCATTGCGTTGTCCAAGCTCAAGGCACTCAGAGGTTGAACGGAGGCAAGTGCTTGATCGATGGGCATTCGATAAACGGAGCGCAACATCCCATCGAAAATGAAATAGAGACCTATACCGCCAGAGTCTACCACGCCAGCCTCTTTCAACACCGGCAGCAGTTCCGGAGTCCGTTGGACTGATTCGTCGGCAGCCTCGACAACAATTTCAAGCATTTCCAATATTGATGAAACGCCATTCTGGGACGCCTCACCAGCTGCTTTGGCCACATCGGATGAAACTGTAAGAATCGTCCCTTCAACTGGTCTTACAACGCCTCGGTAAGCTGTGTCACGCGCTTCCTGAAGAGCCTGTGCGAATTGCTGGACGTCCATTACATCAATCTCGTCCAGAGCTCGAGCAAACCCTCTCCACAACTGTGAAAGGATGACGCCAGAATTGCCTCTAGCTCCCATTAATGCACCATGGGCGATTCCCTGCGCCACCTTGCTGATAGAGCTTTCACCTTGAGTAGCAATTTCATCCCATGCAGCTTGCATGGTTAAGACCATATTTATCCCCGTGTCACCGTCTGGAACGGGAAAAACGTTCAGGGCGTTCACAATTTCCTGATTTGTACGCAGCCAATTTAATCCTGCTTCAGTAAGCAGGCGCAGGGCTCTGCCATCGACGGTTGAATAACGTGAGATCATCCGCTCACGCATTATAGGATCAATGGATGTTTTCAAATCAAGCATCGATTAAGCCTAACAAATCTAATCTGTACTGCTTATGCGAAGGTCTTGAACATGTACATTAACCGAATCGACTGGCAGACCGACCGCTCGTTCGACCTGGTAATGGACTCCGTTGGCAACACTGGTGGCGACAGAGGCAATACGCGTGCCGTACTCAACAACGATATAGATGTCAATATTAATAACCCCATTTTCTGCTTTAACCTCGACACCACGTCGTGGGTCATGTGTAAGCATATCAGCCAATCCATCTACAAAGTTCTTAGACGCCATACCTACAACACCATAGGATTGTAACG
>JAGLGG010000311.1 GCA_023144145.1 Anaerolineales bacterium
CCAGCCCAATTCCAGTCCCAGGAAAAGCGTCATCAGGATGCAGTCGCTGGAATACCACGAATATACGATCTGAGTATTCTGGATCGATGCCGATGCCATTGTCCCGGAAAGAAAAAACCCACTCACCATCCCTGCGATTTGCACTGACATGGATTTTCGGGGGGTCTTCTCCTCGAAACTTGATCGCGTTATCGAGCAGCTTCTCCATCACCTGCTGGATCTGCCTTCCATCCGTGCTGACAACTGGAAGGGGGTCTCGGGTGATCTCGGCTCCATTCTCAATGATTCGACCTTGAATCCGGTCGATAACTTGAGAGAGGACCTCATCACAATCAACAAGCTTATGCGGCGTGCTTCGGGTACCTACTCGAGAATATGCGAGCAGTGATTGGATGAGCTCTTGAAGTCGTTTAGCACCACCAACTGCGAAGTCGATGAATTCGTCAGCGGTGGTATCCAATTTGCCTTTGTATCTACTTTCTAAGAGTTGCAGATAATTTACGATTAACCGGAGAGGCTCCTGCAAGTCATGCGAAGCAATGAATGCAAACTGTTCTAGCTCGAGATTGGTGCGCTTAAGGTCGATCAGGGTTCGTGTAAGTTTACGCTCCGCTTCTTTGCGTTCCGTAATGTCCTCACCAGAACTCAAAGTACCAATATTGTTCCCATCCTCATCGGTAAGTACCGAGTTATGCCAAGCGATAATTCGTTCTTCGCGATCATTAGTCAAAATAGGATTCTCATAATATTCAACCGTCTCAATATCACCGCTCATCAATTTACTATAAGTGTTGATCACCTCGCCTTGGATCCAGATTGGAAGGAAATTATCAAACCAGTTTTTTCCTATGATTTCTTCTTCCTCATAACCGAGCATTTCACAACCCTTATGATTGATGAGGGTGACAATCCCTTGCTCATCCAAAGCAACAAACATAATCCCAGCGATATCGAGATACCTCTGAGCTCGATCCTTCTCTTCCTGCAATGCCGCCTGGCCGCGCTTGTGGTTGATCGCCCTAGCAACCTCAGAAGAGACGAATTCGAGGATTCGCTGCTCATCTTCTCCGTAGGCTGTCGGATCGGAGTAGTGTTGAACTGCCATCACGCCGATGGTTTTATCTTCGATGGTGAGCGGTACACCAAGCCAAATGGGTGCAGGTGTGCCATGAACTTCAACTTCCCCGCTCTGGAGGAGCTCGTCATACTGTTCGCTGTTTATTCGAAGGGGTTTTTGTGTGCGCAGGACATATTCGGTCAACCCATCGCTTGCTTTTCTGGCGGGAGCGGTAACGCTGACTTCGTCAATAAAGAACGGAAAGCTAATGAAATCGTCTGCTTCGTCGTAGAGCGCGATATAAAAATTATGTGCAGGCATGACCTCCTGGATGATTTCGTGTACAGATTTGAAAAGGTCTTCCATGCTTGGTGAGCGATCTGCTAATTGCGCAATGCTGTAAATGGCTTCTTGAAGCTCCTCGGCCGCCTTTCGTTCGTTAATGTCCATCGAAAGCATGAAGATCCCTTCAGGTACGGGCTCTAAACTAAACTCGAACCAGCCCTTTTGCCCATCGGGATAAACAAATTCATTTTCCATCCGAATTGGCTTGCGATCTTCCAGACAACGCTGAAGGTTATTGAAGAGTTCTGTTCCACCAATATCAGGGTAGACCTCTTGGATAGTCCGCCCGATCTTTTCTTCTTTAACCACACGCCCTTGTGCGACCGCGGCGTCATTCATATAGGTGTAGCGTAAGTCAAAGTCTAGGATCTCACATCCTTCCATCATGCCGTCTAGCGTGATATGAAAACGATCCTCACTCTCCCGGAGTGCAACCTCTGCTTTCTTGCGATCACTGATGTCCCTGGCGAAAGAGCAGTTATATTCCTTCCCGCCGAATTCAACATAATTTGCAGAAATTTCAACCGGATAGATCCTGCCGTTTTTAGATTTATGCCTCGCCTCAAATGTGAGTGAACCACTTGTTTTTAAATCCTTCCAATGTTGCGGCCAAGCCTCTGCTGGAAATTCAGGCTCGATGTCGTGAACCGTCATTGCCAACAGCTCATCCCGTGTGTAACCCAGAATTTTGCTTGCAGCTTCATTAGCGTAATAAAAATGTCCGTCTTTGGTCAACCAGAAGGCAGGGTCACCTGCATGATCGACAGTAAATTGGGTGAAGCGAAGGGCAGATTCGGTTTGTCGGTATCGAGAGAAGCTGTTTCCGATAAACAGACCTATGACAATAAAACTGCCCACAGTCACCAAGCGGACATACATTTCTCGTGGGGGCACATTGAAAATTAACAATTCCAGGAATTCACCCTCATTGAAGAAGGTATATTGGACAAGAGTGTCCAATAAGGCACCGATTATTCCGAAGAGCGTTGCAAGGCCAATAATTTTATAGTTGATTTTCATAGGTTTTTGTATCCAGTAATCAGTAACCAGTAATCAGAAGCCAGTAATCAGTTACCAGTAATCAGTAGCCAGTAATCAGTAGTCAGTAATCAGGACTAGAATATAATTGTCAGTCTCCAGTCTCTATCCTTCAATCTCTAATTCCCTCTCTCCAGTCTCTAACACTACTTTGCTTCCCCTACTCTTTATCGGAATGGTGAAGTAAAAGGTCGACCCTACGCCTGGCTGGGATTCAACCCATATTCGCCCACCATGGCGTTCTGCGATGCGCTTGCTGATCGAAAGACC
>JAGLGG010000312.1 GCA_023144145.1 Anaerolineales bacterium
TCATGTTTCCTCCTCGTGCTTCCTGCACTAAGCATACAATCTCGCAGCACAGAAACAGTCTCTACAAGCTGTCTCAACACTGACACTTACATGGGGAAGAAAAATATGGTCTCATCAAGTGATATGGTAATAACTTCTCAAGTTACTGTCCGACAATTTTTCAGAGACTTGCGTTTTGGGTTTTGTCACTCTATAAATGGCCAACGGACTCGAAACGCCACATACTTCTGCCAAGACCAGCTCCTAGAGCAAACATTGGGGGTTCGTCTAGTGGTAGGACAGCGGTCTCTGGAACCGTAAGCCGAGGTTCGAATCCTCGACCCCCAGCCTGAAGATGAAACGCCTCGATTGAGGCGTTTTTTTTGCTTCTACCCACACTCTAACCCCCGGGGGTTTGACCTAATTTTCTAGATATCGAATAAGCACATGGTCAAACCCCCGGGGGTTAGTCTATATCTGCTTGGCAAACCTCCGGGAGGGTATCAACATTAGTTCTGGGTTTGACGTACGAGTGATGGGGATTGAGAACTACAACATTACAGAACTATTAGAGTACCCATTAGTTAGGCAACATACCCCTGAACGGTAATTAGTACTGTGCAAAACTCTACATTAGTTGGTTATTTACTTGGTTACGCAACTCCGTTGGATTAGCAATGGCAAGGTATTTGTGCTTTGTCCCACCGGTACCCGTCACAACTATTGAACCATATCCGAGTAGACGTCCAACAAGAGGCTGGTCGACGGCAATACTTTCAACCCTATTTAACATCAATTCGAGGGAATCTCTTTTTATGATTCCCCGTTTTGCGATAATCCGTCTGTCAGTGAGACCAAATTCTGTTGATATTAGAGTCATTCCAGTTCTTATCAAGACCAAAATGCTCGCGACAAAGAAAATCCAAGCAATACACGCACAAGTTATGTTTGTTTCACCTATGTACGACCAAACTAGTAACAATAGAAATAAGAACGAATTTAGAGCCGGCGAAACAAAAATTCCCCAATGTAATTGAGCCTTTGTAATGAGATTTTCACCAGGAGCTAAACTGGATTCCACATATCCCATACTAATCTCTCCCCACTAAGAAAATAAACGGTTGATGAAATTTAACACAAATTGTTGAAATTCGATATCCACCCTAGTGCTCTTAATAAAACTTCAATTCCCTACCTCCTCTGGGAGCGTCCTGCAGCAAATGGGTTATAGAGAAGAATTATCCCAAGTCTTGTTAAAGTATATTGCGGGCCTTTTATATTGCCCTGTCACCTATCCCCGCCTCAAAGGACGGTATTTCCTCGACCCGGCTTGCCCGCTATCGCCCAGGCGTTTGCGTTGATCTTCATCGTATTCTGACCAATTTCCTAAGAACAAGCGTACCTGCCCCTCACCCTCAAAGGCCAGGATATGCGTTACGATGCGGTCCAAGAACCAGCGGTCATGGCTGACCACAACAGCGCAGCCGGCAAAATTATCCAGCGAATCCTCCAGCGCGCGCAGGGTATTTACGTCCAGGTCATTGGTCGGCTCGTCCAGCATGATCACATTGCCGCGGTCCCGCAGGGTCTTCGCCAGATGGACCCTATTTCGCTCGCCGCCAGACAGCGTCTTGCAAAGCTTCTGCTGGTCTGAGCCGGAAAAATTGAACGAGGCCACATAGGCCCGCGAATTGAACTTGCGCTCCCCCAGCACAATAATATCGTCCCCGCCAGAGATCTCTTCCCAGACTGTCTTTTCCCCATCCAAGGACCGAGTTTGATCGGCATAGGCCAACTGCACCGTCTCACCGATGATGATCTCGCCCGCGTCCGGCTTTCCCTGCCCGGCAATCATTTTCAGCAGGGTCGATTTACCCGCCCCGTTAGGACCGATCACCCCGACAATGCTACCCGGCGGGAGCTTGGCCGTCAGACCGTCGATCAACTTGCGCTCCCCATAGCCTTTGTCGACTCCTTCAAAATTAATCACCACATTCCCCAGGCGGTTTCCAGCGGGAATATAGATCTCTAAATCCCCGCGCACCTTTTCATAATCTTGGCTCAATAAATTCTCATAGGCGGTCAGCCGGGCCTTTCCCTTGGTCTGCTTGGCCTTGGGCGACATCCGCACCCACTCCAATTCGCGCTCCAGGGTTTTTTGGCGTTTTGATTCGCGTTTCTCCTCATGCTTCAAACGCTCATGCTTTTGCTCCAGCCAGGAAGTGTAATTTCCCTTCCAGGGGATACCAAATCCGCGGTCTAACTCCAAGATCCACCCGGCGACATTATCCAAGAAATAGCGGTCATGGGTTACGGCGATCACCGTGCCCTTATAGTCGCTCAGATGTCGCTCTAGCCAGGCGGTTGATTCGGCGTCCAAATGATTGGTCGGCTCATCCAGTAGGAGGATGTCCGGCTCGGTCAGCAGCAGGCGAGTTAGTGCCACCCTACGGCGTTCGCCGCTAGAAATCACCTTGACTGGCGTATTGGGCGGCGGGCAGCCTAAAGCTCTCATGGCGATTTCCAGGTGGTTATCCAGGTTCCAGGCGTCCAGCCGGTTGATCTCTTCCTGTAGGTTGGCCTGCTCTTCCACGAGAGCGTTAATATCGACGTCCGCTTCAGCAAATTTATCATTGACCTCATCAAATTTTTTCAGCAGCTCCATGATCGGCTGGAATGCTTCCTCCACTACTTCCTGGACGGTTTTCTCATCGTCCAGTTGCGGGTCTTGCTCCAACATCCCCACCGTGTACCCTTTAGATGCAACAATCTCTCCGTCATACTCCTGATCTTTACCCGCCATAATGCGCAGCAAGGTCGATTTACCCGACCCATTGAGACCCAACACCCCGATCTTGGCCCCATAGAAAAAACCCAGCGAAATATCCCGCAGGACCTTATTATTAGGCGGGTGGGTCTTCCCCACTCCCACCATCGAATATATTACTTTTTCTGTGCTCATCAAGTGCATTCCTTATAAGAATCATAATTCGGTTTGGAATACAAAATTATAAGCGAATTATCTAATAATGTATTTTTTGAATTCCGAGTCGCCTTGCCAACCTTCTACCCTCCCGGAGGTTTGCTAATAAGATCCTACCCATTTCCTCATCTGCTTGGCAAACCTCCGGGAGGGTAATCAAAATTGGGTCAACCCCCGGTGAGTTAATCCTCATCTGCTTGGCAATCCTCCGGGAGGGGAATCAAAATTGGGTCTTACCCCAGGGGTAAGATAGAGTCCCGATGGTATAATTCGCCTGTGGTGAACAGAAACTGGCAGGAAGCACTTTCAAGAACCAAGCGCGCCGCGTTTGGGCGGCTGTCAACTCTCCTCGGCACATCTGAATTGACCCCTGAGTTCTGGCAAGAATTGGAAGCAGCACTGATTCAGGCCGATTTAGGTGTCAAACTTACGCTTGGTCTTATTAAAGAGTTGAGGGACAGATCAGCACAGGAAGGCATGACACATGCGAGTCAGATCGTCTCTGAACTTCGCACCAATCTACTGAACCGACTTATCACGGACAACGTACAAGCTCCAAGTTCCGGACCGATGGTAATTTTTGTGATCGGCGTGAATGGCTCCGGAAAGACAACGACTGCTGCCAGGTTGGCCAGCCACTATAAAAGGCAAGGCAAAATATGTATGTTAGCGGCTGCTGATACCTATCGCGCGGCAGCAGGAGAACAACTTGGGCTTTGGGCGGAAAGACTAAATATTGATATCATCCAGGGAAACCCGGGGAGTGATCCTGGGGCTGTGGTTTACAATGCGACCCAGGCCGCGGTGGCCCGTACTGTCGACGTTTTGATCATTGATACATCAGGCCGCATGCATACGCAGCATAATCTAATGGCGGAATTGCAAAAGGTCTGTCGAGTGCCGCAAAAAATCATTCCTGAAGCTCCCCACCAGATCCTTCTGGTACTTGATGCGACGACAGGACAAAATGGGATTTCCCAGGCAAGGTCATTCCTGGAATCTGTGGATGTAAGTGGTGTAGTCTTGGCTAAACTTGATAGCTCATCAAAAGGGGGAGTAGGATTCAATGTGTCATCCGAATTAGGCCTACCAATTCTATATGTTGGATTAGGGGAAAGCGAAGAGGATCTTCTCGCATTTTCAGCAGAAGCCTACGTTGACGAACTTCTCGCTCCGTCAGAAAATATTGCTCAATCAAAATAAATTAGGAAGCAACTCATTATTAGAAGGAATTGGCAATGGAAGATTTGATAAAACAACTTAAGAATTTTCAGGCTACAATCAACGACTTAATGGTGCGTCTTTGACTTAGCTCAACGTCAAGAACAACTCTCAAAATTAGAAAAAGCTGCCGAATCCCCCACAATTTGGGACAATCCAGATAAGGCTCAGGCGACCATGCGTAAGATTGCCCGTTTACGCAGGGAGATCGAAGGATGGCAAGCCATAAAACAAAAGGTCGATGATGCGCTTGAAATTGCTGGGATTGGTGACGAAAGCATGAGAGCGGATATCGAACATGAGCTGGAGCAAATTGAACCGGAACTGCAACAGCGTGAATTAGAGACACTATTCTCTAATGAATATGACGGACACGATGCATTTTTGTCGATCCACGCTGGCGCGGGTGGCACTGATTCGCAAGACTGGGTTGAAATGCTTCATCGAATGTATCTTCGTTGGGCTGAGGCCAAAGGATTCGATACCGAGATCCTAGACCAACATGCAGGTGAAGAAGCCGGTTTGAAACGAGTGACCATCGCTATGAATGGTGATTTTGCATCGGGATACCTGCGTTCAGAGAGAGGCGTTCATCGCCTTGTTCGGATTTCTCCCTTCGATTCTTCTAACCGAAGACATACTTCCTTCGCCCTTGTCGAAGTCTACCCTCAGGTCGAAACGGATAAGGAAGTAGAGATCACCCCTAACGAATTAAAAATTGATACCTACCGATCCGCAGGTGCTGGCGGGCAAAATGTTCAAAAGAATGAAACCGCGATAAGGATCACACACCTGCCAACAGGAATAGTAGTTACCTGTCAGAATGAGAGATCTCAAACCCAAAATAAAGAGAATGCGCTTAAGGTATTGCGGGCCAGACTGCTCGCTTTGCAACAGGCGCAACAGCAAGAAGAGCTAGCCGAAATCAAGGGCGAGCACATGAAGGCTGAATGGGGAAGCCAAATTAGGTCATACGTACTCCATCCTTACCAGATGGTTAAGGATCA
>JAGLGG010000313.1 GCA_023144145.1 Anaerolineales bacterium
GGGGGGGTAAATACCCGGCGGAGGCTTTCGCCAAAGGAGGAGACAGCGATGAGTGTAGATGTGTTCCGTCTCCGAGCGTTATAATACTTGCTTGGAGGAAGTGTCGGTATTGTCGAAGGTCATCGGCGGTGTGTGACATTAATCCCGCAAATAAAAGGTTGACTTTGTTCGTACAATTATTGAACACATCCTCGTTCGTTTGTTGTTTTTCCAAGCTCAATTTTTGCAGCGTAAGGTGAACATCTGTGGGCAAGAAAGATCCAGCTGATTTGCGTCGAAGATTGAAAAAAATGGGAGCACGTAAACGTTCCAAAGTAAAAACGGAACCTAAGGCGCCCATTGAAATTAAGTACCTGCCGGATGGAGAGGAAGTTGAAACCTCTTTTGGTGCAGCATATCGTATTGAAAGCCAGTACGAAAATGATTACCTTCACGGAAGATCAAAGTTATCCAATGTTCTATCTTTTCCCGAAAGCCTAGCGGCAGATATAACACGCCAACCGGCGTTCTTCGACGTCCCTTTTGAGGATGTTGCCTATCTGGATACAGAGACTACAGGGCTTGGGGGTGGGGCGGGGACGCTTGTTTTCCTCGTAGGAATAGGGTCTTTTGTGGGGAATATGTTTCGCTTGCGACAGTATTTCCTGCGCGACCCGGCAGAAGAGGCAGGGATGTTAGACCTCTTACAAAACGACTTGGAGTCAGCCTCGGGATTTGTGACCTACAATGGCGCTGCCTTTGATCTACCCCTTCTAGAAAGCCGTTACACAATAGCTCTCCGAAGACGGCTCTCTCTAACGCCCTCACCGCACTTAGATCTATTGCACGTTGCGCGACGACTGTGGAAACGTGCGCTACCAGATTGCAAATTGGGAACGGTTGAGGGGGAGATATTGGGGGTTCAGCGAACAGATGATGATGTTCCAGGGGCGTGGATTCCTGGAATGTACCTGGATTATTTGCGTAGTGGCAATGCTGCTGAGATGAACAAGGTTATCTATCACAATACGGTTGACGTCCTGTCTCTCGTCGGACTAGCTGGGCATGTGTTTGATCGATATAGTGATCATAAATTGGATGATTTAAACGATTCAGAAACTCTCGCTATTGCGCGCTGGCATCAAGATTCGGGGAGAAGTGATACGGCGGAGTCGGCATATCAGAAAGCTGCTAAGTCGAAAAATAAAGACCTGCAAGTTGAGGCATTGCGAAGGTATGCGAGTCATCTTAAAAAAGAAAAACGTAGACAGGAAGCGATCGACAGCTGGGTCAAGTGGCATCGAATTTCTCCTGGAGACCCGACACCATGTATCGAACTCGCGAAGTATTTTGAGTGGGACGTTGGCAGCATTGAGCAAGCCCACCAGTGGGCACAAGCTGCATTGCTATGTCTGACCCATTGGGCCGCAGACTGGCGGCGTGATCAATTGTGGGCTGAAATTGAGCACAGAATAATGAGGCTGAAGAGGAAGATGGATACTGGTAACAAATAGCGCCCCGCTGAAGTTTCGAAGAAGTCAACTCTAAGTTAATGAATCCAGCGGCTCACGCCTGAACTTCGTTCAGGAGGCATCGGCTAACCAGATTAATTTACTCTCGAAGACTTTCAACAACCCTGAGGATCCGATCGTTAGCCTCAGCCGCAATCTCTCGAAGATGAAGATTTTCGCCAAATTCCCCTATCGTCATCATGGCATCTGGGTTGGCAAATGACACCAAAACCCCGTCAGCTTTGTCATCCAAGGTCACATTACAAGGAAGCATAACGCCAACATCAGGTTCAATGGACAGAGCTTGATGTGCAAGAGCGGGATTGCACGCACCTAAGATTATATAAGCTCGAAAGTCAACTCCCAATTTCTTTTTCAACGTTGCGCGAACATCAATTTCGGTCAGCACCCCGAAACCTTCCTCACCGAGCGCTTCCTTTACCAGAGTGGTTGCATTCTCAAATTTAGTTGAAAGCATAATTTGATAAGAAATTTTTATAGACATCACACCTCCGGATGTGCTTAATGTGACATTCTTATGGAAAAACCAACCCTGAGTGAGAGTAGAGCTCTATCTCGCGTAGATTTCAATTGGCTTGTCAGCTTCGGCCGGCCATTTCAATTTCTTGGCGAATAGCCTGATATAAGTGTTCGGCTTTCAACTGGTGTAGAGTGTAGCAAATTCCACCTAGACGATCTGCGAGCGCATCTGTAAGCCCTTGGTCGAAGGCGGCATGCTCCATGTTGATAACGACAGATCGGATTTTGGATTGGCGAATTTGGTCTGCAATCAAATGGGCTTCTTCTTGTGGAGGCAGGTTGCCCATTGAAACATTGCCAGCACCATCGGTTAGCAAGATCATTAAAGGGAGTACATCCGGGTGAACGATTTTTTCCCGTTCGAATATTTCATATGCCAGCTGCAACCCGGCAGAGAGGGGGGTTTTGCCGCCCACTGGAATATCAGCCAATGCACGTTGCGCAAGTTCTACTGAACTGGTTGGGGGGAGGATGGATAGCGCCCGATCTTTTTGGAATACCACCAAGCCAACACGATCGCGGCGCTGATAGGCATCGGTCAATAGGCTGAGTATTGCGCCCTTTGTCGCTGACATTCGTTCAGCAACAGCCATTGACCAGGAGGCATCAACCACAAAGAGAATGAGGTTGGCGGATTTCTGAACCCT
>JAGLGG010000314.1 GCA_023144145.1 Anaerolineales bacterium
TGGACATTCGCCTTCAACTCGCTGCTATCTGAGACTGGGGCTGTCTAAAAAGTATTGGAATACATTTCGCTTCATCTTATACACTAGGCGTATGGGCAACGCGTGCTGGCGCACGTCGCCGGTTGCCCGTACACATGGAATTTCTGGTGAGCATTTGAAAAACATCAAATAACTTGCTCCCTGACGGACGAATGACGTCCTTTTGGGACAGCCCCAGTTTAGCAGAATGGCAAGGCAACTTTAGTTGCCCGCAACATGGAGGTTGCCCCATTCTGCTGTAAGCAGGACAATGGGTGAAGAGCTTTGCTCATCACCTTAAAGAATGACTTCGTCATTCTTTGGCTTAATTTTGTGCGGCTTCGCCATTCTTGGGCTAGCGACAACGAATTGGCTAATGGGCAGTTCGTTAAGGTGAAGCACTATCTCGCTTTGCTCAATATCATTGCAGAATTGCATGGCAGCCTATGGCTGCCCCAATTCTGCCGTAAGCAAGACAAAGTCTTGCGACATGAGCATAGAGGCCGTTAGGCGAGAAAGGATTGGAATGCAGACAATGAGGCAATTGATGTGGGGTTATCAGACTCAATTTCAAATTTCGACACAATCCTTCGCGGAATCTATATTTGACAATTTGGATAGCTCGCTTAATCCAAGGACGTTTCTATTTGGTGTAATGATAGAACAGAATGATGATGAGTGTCCAATTTGTGTCGAACCCGAGGATTGTGGATATGATCCTAGCTCGTTTTTAGATGTATTAGCTTTTTCTGACGACATGGAAGAACTCGACGAAGAAAGGCTCATTTTCCTTTCTCATCCAAAAGTGCACGAAGCGAATCTGCGAAGGATCAAGCACAGGGCATTGAAAAACACCGTCCAGCAAATGATACGGAAGTACGACGACTCTCGAGATGTAATCTCATTCTGTTCAATGCCAGTACTCTTAGATGGATTCATGGTTTGTGTGGTGCTGCAATTCGATCGCGCTGCCTTTGTGACGCATCATTCATTGTTACGAGACAAAGTCCAAGGCAGATACACTATTCCCACGTCTCTGATAGATGCAGCCATACGAGAGTACTTCATTGAGTGTGAAGTTGCACTTAGAAGACCTGAACCTGGCACTAGTTTAGGATTGTCCGATAGAAATTATGACGAAATAATCCGCACTGCAGGTAATTCCTTCATGCGTGTGCCAGCTTGGGCAGGTGGTGAGCTCATGGGGCTACATGGCCTTTTTCATTCATGCAACACAATTTCCTCGATTCGATATGAAGGTGAAGAGGGAAAAGGCAAAATGCTAATCGCCCAGAGGCGGCATCCCAATATTGAAGAAACCATTACACTTACCTCCCCGGTGAAGTTGCGCAATTATCGAGCTGTACGAAAACTTCTTGCGATTTCTTCCAAGGAAGTGTGCTTGCTCTGCAATTATGATATCGTTTATGGACTTGGTACCCTCAAAGGCAAGTATAAAGAAAGCGCTGAAGATCTATTTCTCATTAGTATTACAAAACATGGCTGTTGGGAACTATCGCATGCTGATCATACACTAATGAAGGTAGTCCATGGCCAACCTTTTTTGCCTATGCCCCCGATAAAAAAAAGGAAGTTCGAACGCGTTATTCGGAGGATATTCCCTGATATCGAAACTAAGCAAGTGCGCAGATTATGGTCCGTAATATCAGAGGCTGTCCGCCAAAAACACGGAACCATGGTGGTGATTTCAATGGGTGCACAATCGGAAGCTGATCGTTTAAGGACTCAATCCACAAGAATTGAACCTATCCAATTAACGCCCGATATCATGCAATTGATTACCTCAATTGATGGAGCCGTATTAATCGATTCAGAATCCATTTGCTATGCAATAGGGGTGATACTGGACGGTATGGTGTCTACTATGGGAGCCCCTTCACGCGGCGCCCGCTACAATTCGGCAATCCGATACGTGGAAAGCAGCAAAGATCCATGTATAGCAATCGTGGTATCGGAAGATGGATCAATTGACATGGTGCCTGATTTGATGCCTCAAATACGTCGATCTGAAATCATCAAGCGCACCGAGAAATTGAAGGAACTCACTCAGGAAGAGCATTTCAAATACAGAGAATTCAACGTCACCATGTCGTGGTTATCGGATCATCGATTTTACCTCCTGCCGGATATGTGTAATGAAATAAATGGATTACGGCAGGATTTAGAAGCTATTCGAGATCGGGTGATAGAACCCGGCATTGTTCGACCTGTATATTCTGATTTCATTCCGAATGATAAGATGAACGATTCCTATTTCCTAGATGATTCGCCCTAGCTAGATTTGTGGATAGCTAACATCTCGCTGGTACCTGGCTGACAGAAAAGCACTGTCAGCTTGAAGAATGACTTCGTCATTCTTGGGCTTATTTTTGTGGGCTTCGCCATTCTTGGGCTAGCGACGGGTAATTGGCCGAAGGCCATATTATTGGCTCGAGGGCGTTAGCTAATTGCCCCTACAAAAATTGCTTGCTTTGGCCTGGCGAAATGAAGCCAGGTAATTCTTACAGCCTCACGAAAATATTGTCATTTCAAGAGATCCAACTTAGCACTTTGTCAAGTCCGCCAAGCGAATCCAACCTTAAATGAATTCGAATGACCTTTCGGCCTGCCTTTACTAACGCTTCACGGTCTCCTTGCGCCTGAGCGGCTTTCAACACACCAAATGAGATGAGCGAGGGATCCTCACCTGCGTTCAGTGGAATGGGTACATCCTCGGGATCATCCGCTGTTAACTGAATAAAAAGGCCTTTTCCAGCATCACCCTTGTGCAATTGTCCGGTTGAATGCAGAAATCTTGGTCCATATCCCACAGTGGTTGCCAGCCTGGTTCTCGCTAAGATTTTTTTCCTGAGAGCCAGCAAGGCAGTATCGACGTCAGGGGTTGAGCGCATATACGCTTGAACGGTTACGTAACCCCTGCCGTTATGCTCAGACAAAAACTCACGCATCGCCTCACCCGGATTGGAGTACGCCCATTCGGGCTCGTTCCGGCCGTTCGATAAATAGATGTCGATACCATCACCGGAAACATCGATCTTATCTGAGGGCAACTCCCCACTCCGCTCATACTCATCAACCTTTTCACGCGCAATTATTTTTGCTGATTCAACATTGGGTTGATCGAAAGGATTTATCTCCAATCGTTGTGACGCAATTGCAATTGCCAACTCCCAGATAAAAATTTGCCCTCCCAGATCGTACAGATCGGGCACCTGCAAATGTACGACCGGCTGACCCGATTTTTCTAGATGCTCAACTTCGGTGTCATGCGTTGTATCCCCGTCAAGTCTAAGGTAAATAAATAATCTGTCATCCAGGTAAGTTTCTGGTGATTCAATCGGCTCCCCAACAACCGGCAGGATGCCTTTGCCCTCCTTACCCGTACTTTCTGCGATAAGCTGCTCAACCCAATCTCCAAAGCTTGATAGTTTTGGCGAGGTTATAAAAGTTACTTTATCTCGACCAGCTTTAGCCAACTCTCCCAAAATTGCGCCGAGCCAGATTCCTGGATTATCAGCACTTTGCACGCACGAATCACAACCTACCGACGCTCTGTGGGCGCGCTCGAGGAGCTCCCTAACATCCACTCCTATCAATGCCGCCGGTACTAGACCGAAAAACGAAAGTGCCGAATAACGGCCACCAATGTTGGGATCATTTAAAAATGTCTCCCGAAATGAAAAGTGTCTGGCGATGTCTTCCAATTTGCTTCCAGGATCTGTGATCGCGATGAAATGTCCCCCAGGCGTATTATCGTCCACAGCTGCTATCACCTGGTTATAGAAATACTTGAAGAAAGAAAGGGTTTCTACGGTGCCACCTGACTTCGTCGCAACGATGAAAACCGTCCGCTCTAAATCGATTGAATTCTTGAGATCCAGGATCGAGGCTGGATCGGTGCTATCCAACACGCTTAGACTTAGATTTTCTTTATTCACACCAAAAGTTTTCATAAAAAACTCAGGTGCGAGACTTGAGCCTCCCATCCCTAAAAGTACTACGTGCTCAAATCCTTCAGACTTCAGGTCTGATCTGAGTTCATCCAACCACCCAATATTTACCTTCATTAATTCAGGAGAATGCAGCCAACCCAAGCGATTTGTAATTTCAGTCGGATCCTGTTTCCATACGGTGTAATCGTGCTTCCATACCCGGGCCAGGATATCCTGTTCAGTAATTTCATCTAATGCTTTCTGTACAATAGCTTCATACTCATTCAAGGAAGCTCTCATTGGTTGCCAACCTGC
>JAGLGG010000315.1 GCA_023144145.1 Anaerolineales bacterium
ACCCTTCGCTTTCTGGAGCTTCATCCGCAGGTTCTTCATCAGCCTCTGACTCGCCAGCTTCTTCAACCTCAATTGCAGGTTCTTCAACCTCAATTGCAGGCTCTTCAGCAATTGAGGCGACTTCTGGAGCTTCTTCCTCGGCTTCCTTTTCCGCCTCAGGTTCAGCTTCCTGCTCGGCTTCCGTTTCAGGTTCTTCAACCTCAATTGCGGGTGCATCAGCAACTGCTGCTTCTGGGGCAGCCTTTTCTTGTGCTTCCGCCTTTGCCTTCTTCTTTGATTTACGCGACTCTGCAAGGTCATCGCGTCGAGTTCTTGGATCGACGCTAACTTTGCTGGCTTCAGCTTCTTCCAGTAGGCCTTCAATATCCTCACCACCTTTGAAGCGTTCCCAACGATCCCAGGTACCTAAAGGTTTGAGAACTTTGACAACAGCATCAGAAGGTTGTGCGCCATTCTTCAGCCAGTGGAAAAGACGGTCCTCTTTTATCTCGACGGTGGAGGGTTCCGTGCGTGGATTGTAAAAACCCAGATTCTCAAGGAAGCGTCCATCTCGGGGACTTTCCTTGTCTGCCGCAACGATGCGGTAGGAAGGTTGGTGTCGGGCACCAACCCGACGTAATCGAATTCTAACCATTTTTCTTCGTACTCTCCTTTTGATTGCTTTCTTATCGTTCGGACACGTTTTGAAGGGAGGAGAGGAGCACTGGACGGAGTGCCCTGCTGCCCATCACTACATACTATATATCAGGGCAACCGTATTCCTGGTGGGAGCCCCTTTAAACCTCGTTTGCCTACCATCTTAAACATTTTCTTCATTTGTTTGTAGGAACGAAGAAGCTGATTAACTTCCTGCACAGTTGTACCTGATCCAGCCGCGATCCTGCGTCTTCGCTTCCCGTTCAGAATATCAGGTCTCCTTCGCTCTTGAGTGGTCATCGACTGAATGATTGCTTTAGAGTGGACCATCTGTTTCTCAGCTTCATGGCTATCAATTTGGGAAGCCATTCCACCAAATCCACCAGGAAGCAGCTCGAGGATCTTGCTCATAGGCCCCATGCGTTGCACTTGAGATAGTTGTTCTGAGAAATCCTCAAGCGTAAAATCACCCGAAAGCAGCTTTCCGACCTGCTCTTCAGCTTGCTCTTGATCATAAACTGTTTCTGCCTTCTCGATCAAACTGAGCACGTCGCCCATGCCGAGAATTCGGGATGCCAAGCGATCGGGTTCAAAGCTTTCGAGGGCATCAAGGTTTTCCCCCGTACCCAAAAATTTAATGGGAACGCCTGTTACGGTGCGCATTGAAATGGCAGCACCACCGCGCGCATCTCCATCCATCTTGCTTAGTATCAGACCTGTTAGCCCGATGGCTTGGTGAAACCCTGCGGCGATGTTGACCGCTTCCTGTCCGGTCATTGCGTCGGCAACAAGAATGGTTTCAATGGGATCAACTCTTTGCTTAACTTCCTGTAGCTCTTGCATCATCTCAGCATCGATTTGGGAACGCCCGGCCGTATCAAGGATGACAACCGTTGCACCGCCTTTTGCGCCATTTTCAATCCCCGCCGCGCAGACACCTGGTGGTGAGAGGGTAGCATCCGAAAATACTGGGATGTCCAGATCATCCCCTAATATCTTCAACTGGTCGACAGCAGCTGGACGATAAGGATCAGCAGCGACCAGCCAAGTTCGCTCTCCATTCGCTCGTAACCATTTTGCCAATTTGGCTGCGGTTGTCGTTTTTCCCGAGCCCTGTAAACCTACCAACATCAAGACCCGAGGTATAGGTCCACTTAGTGTCAAGCGGGCGGGTTCACCTAGGGCTGAAGTCATCTCTTCAGTGAGAATTTTTACTACTTGCTGGGATGGATTTAGGGCTTTGGAAACCTCGTCACTGAGAGATCGTTCTTTCACGACATTAAGCAGGTTTTTCACGACTGAATAGTGCACATCCGCGTCTAATAGGGCAAAGCGAATCTCCCGCAGGGCTTCATCAACATCTTGTTCACGAAGTTTTCCCCGGCGCCCTAAATTATTGAAAACGCGCTGAAGTCGCTCAGTTAATGTTTCGAACATCCCTCATCCTACACACAAGCCGCCGATCGGGCTGCATTTCCACAGCAACCGGCCGGCGGGAATGGTACCGCGCAAACCTACGACGAATGATTCTAGCCTTGAATATAGAGTGGGTCAAGGGGATTGGATTGATGCAAGGTTTTGGAAGAACTCCAAAGCAATTCTCTCCACTTGAATTGTGTTTCCCTGCTCCAGAATAATTACCAAAACCTGACCCTCCGAATCACGGCCTATGAACCATGAAGACCTTTGTCCACCAGGGCCGGTCAATGCGCTGAATGTGAAACCACGCACTCCATTTTGATAGGTTTGAGCAGCTCGCATCACTCGAAGAGCAGCTTCAGGGGTAATCACCCTCTCAGGTTGACCTAACGGCTCTTGATTGATCCATCTTTCATTAGCGTTCCTGGTCGATTCAACGATCTGGAGGGGAGGTAGGGTACCGTCAGAAGCAATTGCAGCAAATGCCCTCCCCATCTGAATTGGCGTAATAAGGAGATCACTCTGACCAATCCCTGAGAGTTTAAGCTGCATTGAGGTTGGGGATGATCCTAACTCGATCGCTTCGGCTGTATCCATTCGAATAAGTATCTCATCCATAAAACCGAAAGCATCATAGACTTCCAAAATCCAGTCATATCCTTGCACCTCTACCAGATGTGCGAATGCTCCTGGACATCGTAAATTCATCGCGTTTAATAGTGTCTCTTTAAGATCATCCTGTGGGATTGATTCGCACTCCAGCTTAATATCCCCCAACAAAACACTTGAAAATGCGTGCTCGGAGAGATCTTCGAGATGGAATTGATCATTTGACTCGCCCCATGCAATCAGGAATGGAAGCATCGCCATTCCAGGTTGGTAGCGGGCTTGTGTAGTGCGGTTGAACAAAGGCGCATCACCATCCACTATCAAGTCTCCCCATTGGAGTTCGAGTGAATTGGGATCGTAAGAGGGTGAGGTAACCAGCGTCTGGATAGCGCCAGAGGATGAATCTATCAGGACGAGTGCTCCATTTTCATCCTGGAATAGTTCAGTCGCGATTATTTGTAGCTCCGCATCGAGTGATAGCTTGATGTCTAGACCGGTTGCTGGTCGTCCATATAACAACTCTGACCAAGCAAGCGAATAGGGATCCTGCCCTGTCACGCCGTGAAGCACCGAATCTAGCGATCTCTCAATTCCAGATTTTCCGAATATCATCGATTGGTAACCTATAACCGAGGCATTCTCAGAATAGGGGTATTCCCTTTTGAAATCTCCGATCATCCCAACAGATTCTGCCAGGATTCTGCCAGATGAATCGTATATGGCCCCACGTTTGAAGTAACGCTCTGCGATAATCGTGCGCAAGTTATCTGTCCTGGTTGTCAAGGCTGTCGCACGGAAAATGCTCCACCAACCTAAGACGAGGGCGATGATTATCCAGGCGATATTCAGCCCCATCTGAGTTAGGCTTAAAGCCATTCTGGGCTCACTTACACTTGTTGATTTATTCGATATCAATAATAGAAGACCCAGGGCGATGAAACTGGTCACCAATGAAGATCCGCCATACGAGACAAAAGGAAGTGTAATCCCTGTAAGAGGCAGTAGTCGCGTTACTCCACCTATGATCAGAATTGACTGAAGCCCGAAGGCAATCGATAGCCCGGCGGCAAGGAGTTTATCGAAGAGTTGTTGAGTCAGGGCAGCCACTTTGATCCCACGCGACACTAAAACCGCGATGAGGGCCAGCATGCCGATTGCGCCGAGCATTCCCCATTCCTCTGCGACTGCCGTATAAATAAAGTCTGTGTGAGCAGCTGGCACTAATCCAGGCTCACCCAGGCCAACCCCCGAACCAAAAATGCCGCCGGATGCGAATGCAATTAGTGACTGGACTATCTGGTAGGATCCTCCTACAGGGTCAAGCCAAGGATTGAGCCAGGCTTCGACCCGCACTCGGACAAGATCCATGTTTAGGTAAGCCAATGCTCCACCTGCAACAGTCATGAATCCAGCAATGATGATAACGTGCCATTTTCCTGAAGCGACATACAACAGCGTAGCTAGGAGGATCAAGAAAAGGCTGCCGGTCCCCAAATCACGTTGGACGAAAAGCAAAAGGATAGAAAAAGACCAGACGACGACCAAGGGAATTACAATGTGAATAAGTGAGGGGGACTCATGATTATGGTTGAATGCTAGCCGGTCAGAGAAGTAAGATGCGAGAAATGCTATCAGCAGGAGCCTTAATGGCTCTGAAGGTTGAAAATACAATCCACAACATCCCAACCAGAGCTTAGGTTCACCACCTAATGGATTCGTGCCGAAGAACAAAGTCAACGCTAACAAGAAAAGGCCGCCACCTAACCATAAGTAACGGTAATGTTTCAACCATCGAAGGTCTAAAGGAGCTCTGAAGAGAAAGAACAGGAGTATTGCAGCCAGGAGGAACCAACCCGTTTGACGAGCGCCGAACGTGGGTTCAAGTCGCCATATTACGAGAATGCCCCATCCAGTCAGAAGAGTTCCCACTGGGAAGATGAGAGGATCTCTCTTGGGTAATTTCACTCGGATCGTTCGCAAGATCAGGAAATTTCCAAGACCCCAAACTGGTAAAACGATGAAGTGCTGAAAATCCCCTGCCGAGAGTTTCCATGTTCCAAGGCGAACGGCCGGTGCGAGGCTGATGGCAAGAGCTGAGCAAAAAAGAAATACAAACGCGAGGCTAAGTAACTGAACCTCGCGCTTATCAATTATGGATTGTGTCTCACGATATGTACTTAGCAACTAATATCCCCAATCTTTCTATGACCTGTTCAGGAATTATGCCTCTATCTGTGATTAATGCGCCTTGAAGGGCGTCGTGGCACGAGCAATGTGATTCATGATCCAGACTATTGACCAGCAATGAGATCGATCGTTGGGCCAGATCTGTATTTCCCTTTAACGTACGGATAACTACCTCAACCGTGACCGCCTCCTCAGCGATGTGCCACACGTCATAATCTGTGACATGCGCCATGACGCTATAGCACATCTCCGCTTCCCTCGCTAAGAAAGCCTCTGGTGAGGTGGTCATGCCAATAATGGACATTCCCCAAGCGCGGTAGGTGTTTGACTCCGCTCGAGTAGAAAATCGTGGACCCTCAATTGTGAGGAAGGGTCCACTATCATGGACAATTCCTTCGGCGGATTTAACACACTGAATGATCTCTTCCGAAAAGCTGTTGCAAAATGGGTCGGCAACACTTATGTGGGCCACTATTCCACCTTCAAAGAAGGATCTTTTCCGGTTTTTGGTAAAGTCGAATAATTGATCGGGTACAACGATATCGCCTGGAGTGTAATCCTCCCTGAGAGATCCACAGGCCGCAACTGCTAAGACCCTCTTGATCCCCAGACTCTTCAGGGCAT
Organism: Anaerolineales bacterium; assembly: GCA_023144145.1. GTDB lineage: Bacteria > Chloroflexota > Anaerolineae > Anaerolineales > E44-bin32 > JAGLGG01. The sequence goes on from JAGLGG010000315.1 coordinate 5,476, forward strand.
ATATATTTGCTCTATAGTTAACTTCAGTAGGGCTTAGTCGGTGACCGATCCCGTGACGAGCTAAAAATGCAACACGCTGACCTTCTAAATCACCGAGCACAATTGGGGAGCTTGGCTCACCATAAGGTGTTTCTATTTGGACTTGCTCAATGGAAGTTAGTTGTTCCATCGAATACAAGCCGGATCCTCCAATCACGCCCAAGACAGGTTGTATGTTCATCCTCGCTCCATTAGGGTATCTTCTAGGTTCCGATACAATCAACCATAACAAAATAGTCTATCAGTATAGGGGTTAATTTTCGGCAATATAGCACAGGAAATTACTCTTGTCATCCATCTGCAATGCCAGGGGTGTATTGGATATTCAATAGTTGATAGGGAATTCTTAGGGTGAAAGTGATTTCTGCAGGTGGGAACACTTACTCTTGATCTAATTCTGCCTCGGTTTCGATCCTTGCATCGGAATTGAGAGGTGCTGGACCGGCAGAGAAGTGCAAACTTACGCTGCCAAGGTGGATTTCATCACCGAAAGTTACGACCGTCGGTTCGGTAATGGGGATATTGTTGATAAGAGTGCCATTCCTGGAACCCAGATCCTCAAGCCACCAGGTACCCTGTCGGCAGGAGATTCGGGCATGGTAAGCGGAAATGGTCGCATCATTTAGGGTTAGGGTATTATCGTTTGCCCTACCTAATAGATTAACTTCCTCAAGCGCATACGAAGCTTGAAGGCTCTCTCCGGAAAGGGTGAGTAGGTGCGCTGATGGCACAGACCCACTAAGATCGCTACGCGTTTTCAGATCTCGCCATAGGGTTATTAAAACTAATGACAAAAATGCATAAAGAGCAATCGCAATTATGATTCGGAGGATGAGTAACACTTCAGCTGGAGCCATTACTTGCCTTTGCTTGGTTTTTTGGAGGAAATGAGTTTGGCTGAAGAGCCATGGTT
>JAGLGG010000316.1 GCA_023144145.1 Anaerolineales bacterium
AGCCGCGCGGCCTGATGGAAAGGGCATATGACCCCTCGCACTGGTCACATGGACCTGACTGGGTGGTCCATGATGACCAGGAGATGGATTGGTATGGATTTAAGAGCATCCCAATTATTGAAAGTCTCACCCCCGAGATTCGGCTCGTGCCCTTGCCGGGACATACGAGAGGACACTGTGGTATAGCCATTGGGACAGAGCGTGGTTGGCTCTTACAGTGTGGTGATGCGGCTTCGCCGTTTCATCCAGCCTCAGATCTGCATGGGTTGGACTCGCGCAAGCATCTTATAGCTGTGTTTCCAGGCTGGTTTGTACCACGCGTCATCGGCACACATGTTCCAAGATTACGCACGTTGCTAAGGGATCATGGGGATGAAATAGAGGCCATCAGTGCGCACGATTCGTACAGCTTGCAGAAGTATCGACCCGCTGTGGAATAGTAAAATAAAAGCGGGATGGATGACGATCATGGCTCGGTACCTATGGAATGCCATAACCTCATACCATGCGTAATCTTAGGGACGTTCCGTCAGCCGGCGTGAATAACGACTCGCCATCCAATTCGCATTTCTTACTGAAGCAATGAAAATTATCCCAGCTTTTCAACTATCAGTAGAAAGTTGACGAAGGTTGCTGGTACCGGTGTGACATTTGGTACGATGGCAATGACTTCACCTTCTAGGCTGTTTAGAAAATCCTCTAACTTATGTTGATCCGTGGTCATGCGCAAATCAAATCTGTGAATCCTGTATTTCTTCATTTCGATGATCCTGCATTCGAATTATCTTTATGATAGTCAACACCGAGAAAATCGTCCTGACCTGCATCTGACAGTTGGTTCTCAGGAAACTGAAGCACGTAAAAGTAGTGATTCGTAATACATGAGATTGCTCTTATGAGTGAATTTCCGTAGTAGGGGTGGTCTGGGATGCTCGAAGTACATATAAGGGTTTTTTCATTGTAAGATGGTAGCGTGATCGCTGAATACCGGGCTGGTCGATGGTCCTTTCCTGAATGTGGTGGGCGGATCGAGGAGATCCAGTACCTGACAGGCGTATGTTATTTATGCTCGAACTGCCAAGAATAATTCATGGAATATGGACGAAACGAGGGTTGATTTCGCTATGTCCAAGAGGAGGAGCCCTTTAGATTTATTATTACTCTGCCATATTTAGGAAATTATGAAAGCATAACATCTGGAAGGATACGCTGGATCTACACCTGGCACTAAGAGAGGGGCTCGTGTTTGCAGATGGAGTTAATTCAGAAGCAGTGGAACAAAGAACAAAAAGAGTTTCGTAAAATCCTTTTAGGCTTTGACCAACACCAAAGAGCCCTTGAGCTATTCATGCGGCAACATGCAATGCTCCATTCGGCAGAAATGGATCCATCAATAACTTGGTCATTCGAAGATGAAGTATTAAGCGATTTGGACGATGCTCAAGTGAGACGAATCCCACAGAATTGTGAGCATTCTATCGCCTGGCTTATTTGGCACATCGCCCGCATTGAAGACGTTGCCATGAATATGCTGGTTGCTGGCGAACCACAAATCCTGCATCAGGGGATGTGGTTTGAGCGAATGAAGGTTGCGGATCGTGACACTGGTAACGTAATGGCTGAAGAAGGGGTGGCGGACTTAAGCAACACAGTTGACCTTAAGGAGCTGCGAGGATATCGAGTGGCGGTGGGTCGTCGGACAAGGGAGATTGTCAATCAACTATCGGCAGAGGACCTGAAGAGAAAGGTTTCACCTTCCCGTCTTCAAAAAGTGATGGATGTCGGGGCGGTGATTGAGGCTGCTAGGGGTTTGATCGAGTATTGGGGCAAGCGCAATATCGCAGGGCTATTGCTAATGCCAGCCACTCGACATAACTTCGTCCATTTGAATGAGGCGTTGCGGTTGAAGAGCCGAAGGAGATGAATGGAGGATCGAGATGGACATTCTAACCATTGTTTTGGTGCTTACACTTCTAGGACATGGGATCGGACATGTGATGGGATTTCTGGCTTCATGGACCAAATTACCGATGGGGTTCACTCAATCCCCCTGGATATTTTCTAAGGGCATCCTTATTCAATCTGTGGTTGGTAAAGCCTTTGGTATATTGTGGCTGATCTCAATGGGTGCATTCATCGCGGCGGCGATTGGCCTTTTTACGGGACAATCTTGGTGGACCTCAGTGGCTATCATTGCATCTTTTTTATCTTTGTTAGCATTCCTTCCATGGTGGAACACCTTTACACCAGGATCAAAGCAGGCAGCTGTATTGGTTGATGTCGTCGTCATCGCGGTCTTACTGGGTCCGTGGAAGGATGAACTGCTTGCCAGGATTGGCGGAGGGTAGGCTGTCTCATCTTCGGATTTGTTTTACATCCTTTCAGGGCTCGAACATTGATTGCAATCATTCCCGAGTATGTTGAGCTGACTTCTCTAGGGAAGCGAGATCTATGAACGAATACGCTCTTTACCTTGAATCTGGACCGCGCCGCCGTAAGACAATGGTTCATGTGCTGGATCTTTTAGGCTGCGTCGTTCGAGGCGCCACAACGGAGCAGGCGCTAGAGGTGACACCTGCAGGCATCCAGGGCTATCTGAGATTCCTGAAGCGACATGGCGAGGAGGTTGATCCAGAGGCTGCCTTTACAACAGCGGTGGCAGAGCACGTCATGGAAGGTCCATGGATAGGCAACGGAAACCCGGCTCCTGGTTTTGGGCCAGACTTTCAGGATTTGGGAGTAGACGAGCTAGAAATTTATCTGAGGCGGGCGGATTGGTTGCTGGAAGACTTGTTGGGGTTCATTGGCGATTTGTCTTCAGAGCAACAGCTGGCTGAACCGGATGGTCGTGGTCGGCCAATCTTTCGTATCGTTGAGCACATCGCCGAGTCACAATACGCATACTTGAGAGCAATTTTAGGAAAACAAGCTGGGTTGCCTGCAGTACTCCGGGGTTTGCGAAAGGATCCAGGATCGTGGCATCCAGCTCTTAATAATCTGTGGGAAATGATGAGGGTGCGTTTAGAAGGGATGACTGAAGGTGAACGCACGCTTACTGTCCAGCGCGGTCAGGTTACATGGACTGCTCGAAGGACGCTTCGGCGCATACTGGAGCACCCGTGGGAGCACCTTATGGAAATTGCAGAGCGCATAGACAAGCCGATGTAAAGTTCGTAAGGACGCCCAGGTGGGGCGTCTAAAAATTGGCATCAAAGAATACGGGCGCAATGAAATTGCACCCCTACATGGCTTCCTACCTTCGAAAAGGTTACGTACGGACGCAGCATGCTGCGTCTCTACAACACTTTCGCAAGATTAATTCTTGCGCCCCTTAAAGAGCACATAATGCATGCTCCCAGGGAAACATGTTGTATATTTATATAATCAATCAATAGAGTAAGGTATTAGGTCAACTTGAGGGAAATCCCAAAGAGCGGCATTTGGGTTTGTTAAATAAGTTTTGAGGAGGAGATATTATGGCAACGTTTTTGATGTTTGGAAGTTATTCAAATGAATCGATTAGGCAAATTAGCTCTGAGCGAACGGCTCAAGGAAACGCTCTAGTTGAAGAGAATGGCGGGAAAGTTATATCCGGCTATGCTCTGCTCGGAGAGCAGGATCTGGTCCTCATTGTCGACCTGCCGGGCACTGCAGAGGCAATGAAAACATCCATTGAATTGGCCAAGCTCTTAGGTATTTCATTCACTACTGCACCCGCAGTGAGCTTTGAAGAGTTCGACAAACTTGTGGGATAGGCATAAGCTCTTTCCGCATTGAATTCTCCAAATCTGCGAATACGGGATGAATTTAGAACAACCGTAAAGGACATCTTGGAATCTGAAACTCTTTGGGATTTCCCTAAATGCTAGAGGGTGGAAAATCCATTCATTCCCCACTATGTGAGGATCGTCCTATCCGATTCTTGGTAATCTTGTTGAACTGAAAATGGACTGGAACTGACCATTCAAATCTACCTCATCATCTTCATTGCAATCGTTTTTATTACCCTGGCCGGATTGTGGTATTTGGTTCCCCTGATCTACGGTCTTCCTTGGATCCCCGCGGATCGAAAGCGTATCAAGCGAGCGATGGAATTAGCCAAACTTTCACCAGGCGAGATTTTCTACGACCTGGGTGCGGGTGATGGGCGTGTGTTGACGGTTGCGGCAGGTGAATTTGGAGCGATTGCAATTGGGATTGAGATAGGGCCGGTGCACTGTTTAATCGCATGGGCTCGGGCTCTCATAAAAGGGCTGGGAAAAAGAGTCAGCATTCGTTGGGGGGACATGTATAAAACAAACTTTCGAAATGCGGACGTGGTGTTTGCCTATCTAACCCAGAAGCACGCCAATAAAATCAAGCCTTTGTTAGAATCACAACTCCGAGAAGGCGCTCGCGTAGTGACGATCTCCTCTGATCTTGATGGTTGGAAGCCTTCGGCGATGGACTCAGAGTATCTGATATTCCTCTATCGCATGCCTCCAATTGCAGGTGGAATTGGCTCGTTTCTGGCTCAAGGGCGTGATATTGGGGCTCAAAACCAGCAGAATGCAGAAGAAGATGTTGTTTGAATGGCATGACTTGAAAGCGGTCATGAAACTGAAGCTTGTTCCTTCACTAGTCGCATAAAATTGTCTTGCTCGGTTGAGTGATAAGACGTACATTGGACGGTGAAAAAGCTTAAAAAAAGTTATCAACGTAAAAAAAGGGAAATGATATGGATTATGCAAAAGAGCTTATCTGGCAATTATTCGATATGACGGTTGGGTCCCTGCCGCCCTATTTATTGGAGATCACGATGAGAGATGGCAGGAGGTTTTATATTCATTCGCCTGAATCCCGAGATGACGAGTCGAAATCAATGGCTTTGAACGTGTATGATTTGGATGCCATCGGGCCTCTGGATGAATATGAAATAAAAACCAGGCTCGATCAGACCGGCCATTGGTCGGAAACGTCCAGTGTAGAAGATCTTCATACTCTACTGAAATTTGGTCGATTGAGATGCAGCCTTGATGAAATTGCATATTGTGTTGAGTGGCTCGGTCGGCGCTGGACTTTGGCCGATTTTATCGATAAGGATAAAGCAACAGAGATAGATTTTAAATTTAGCGATGACAAGGAGTAGGGATCAGCTATGAAATCGAGATTGGAATACATGCAAAAGCTGCCTGGAACGGTTCCGATCCTTATTGCTTATAGGCTATACTAGGTCTAAGTTGGTGAAATAAAGAATATGCCCTACGTGCTTTCGCCATCAGCTGTGGGGTGATTAAAGATCGTAATAACAAAGGTCGTTCTGAGAAGGGTGAGTGTGCCAATTCTGACAGCACCGTCCAGCGCGCCAACTGGATGGGATGCAGATTGGGTGGAGGTGGGGGATGGTTTCCATTGAAGAATTATCTAAGGTGGAGCTATTTGAAGGATTATCGCTGGATCAACTGACCCGTATTTCAGAAGTTTGTGAAATTGTAAGCTTCAGTAAAGGCGAGCAGCTGTTTCGCGAAGGTGAGCAGGCGAAGAATTTCTTTATTCTGCTTGAGGGCAAAATTGTAATTCAAATTCAGGTCTCATCACGGCCGGCAAATATTAGTGTTGCCGTAATCAACCAACCGTATCAGAGCCTGGGTTGGTCGGGCATCGTCTCACCATATTTCTACACTGCTTCGGCATTGTGTGAGCAGGATTGCCGGCTCCTGTCTGTAGATGGAGCAGGCTTTGTTGAAATACTGGAACAGGATTCGGAAGCTGGTGTACTAGTGTTCATGAGGGTTGCAGAGGTAATTAGCAATCGTTTGAGGAACAGCCGATCGGTTCTTCTAAAGGCACTCTGAGTATTGGCGCAGAGCCGAACCGAAAATGTCGATTTTCCGAGACACACTTAATTCGATCAACTTTTAAGTTGCTTCACCAGTTTCGGCACAATATCATACAAGTTACCCACGATGCCATAGTCAGCGATGTTGAAAATTGGAGCGTTCGAGTCTTTGTTGATGGCGACGATCACCTTGGCGCCCATAATGCCCACTGTGTGTTGGATCTGTCCTGACACGCCCACTCCGAAGTAAACGCTGGGGTTCGGCGCTTTCCCCGATATTCCAATCATCTGATCCTCGGCAAGCCAATGATTTTCGTGTGAAATCGGACGGGTGCATCCCACCATACCGCCGATTGCATCTGCCAGGCTTTGGATCAAGGGCATGTCGTCCACATTCGCCACGCCTCTGCCAACACAGATTAATACCTCGGCATCTTCGATGTTAACCGTACCGGTTTCCTTGGGCTGTTGTTCGATGAGTCTTGTGGAAGGTGGAGTCACTTGCAGTGGAAAGGTAATGACCTCACCGGTACCTGTGTCACCAGGCTGGGCCTCATAGATGTTTGGCATCACGGCGATGATCTGCATTGCACTGGTGATGACTTTAGAGGAAACGGTATTCCCTCCCAACGCACGCCTTTCGACGACAAACTGGTCGCCATCGAGCGTAAGGCTTAAAGCATCCGTAAGACAACCAGCCGAGAGCTTTTGGGCCAGACGAGGGGCTAGTTCTCGACCGCGCTGCGTGGATCCTATCAGGACTGCATCCGCTTTAGAACCCTCGATGATCTGAGCCAGGGCATCAGCGTATGTGCGAGAATCAAAGTGGGCCAGAGC
>JAGLGG010000317.1 GCA_023144145.1 Anaerolineales bacterium
GTGTTTAACAGGATTACATCTCCCTTGTGATTGGCGAGTGATACTGTTGATCCTGCAATATCCGTAAGTTGAATTACCGGAGCAGGATAATCGACTTTCATTGGCTCTACGCAGTCCTGAGATTGCTCGGTCCCCGTAACACTTCGTGCTTGATTAGACGCAATCACTGCAGTGACAATTGCCATGGCAATAAAGATAAGACCGGTTCCGAGGAGTAGTATGTGCATGGTTCGACGCAAGGATTAGATCCTTTCCTTGAAAGTAGCTGATGTGGGAAAAAGATTAAACTGGGACGAGAAAATATCAGTATAAATAATTGAAGGAAAATCGATACTTCGGTCCTCGCTCAATGGATTTAGTTGTCCTCACCCGGAGGGGGAAGATCCTATCAGTGGAAAACGCCGCCTGAAACGTAATCGCAATTCATGCACACCAGATTTAAACAGCCATCATAATCCAGATTTGCCATCCCGCAATTGGGGCAAGGTTCTCCGGCTCGAGGTTCTTGTGCAGGCGAGTGTTTTTTCGCTTTCATGGTTATCTCTGCCGATTGCCTCTTGTATTCGTTTTTATTGCGGGACATTTTGTCTCTCAAACTGAGCTCTGAAAACAGGCAAAAGTCTCGTCAACGGGTTAGATCATCAAGGCTCAGCACTTTAAATAATCGCCCCCGAACTTCACTAGGAACGTTGATATCTGCTTCTTGCTGCTGGTAAAGGTAGACTGTTTTCTTAAGCGTGTCGACGAAGACTCTACAATTGGGGCAATCGACAAGGTGTTTCTCAAGCTCATCGCAGGTTAATGGATCAATATTGTCCTCCAGATAATCTGAGATCTGGCTGAGAAGTTCTTGGCAGTGGTTATGTTCAGACATTTGATAACCGTTCCATTCTCTCTGAGAAGTAACTGGAGAGGATCTCCCGAAGCTGCAGTCGGGCTCTGAGAAGGCGGGTTTTTATTGCCGCCTCGGAAATTTGGAGAACATCCGCCGCCTCACGCGTCGAGAGTCCATGAAGATCGCGCAGAACAAATGCTGCCCGGAGGGTAGGGGAGAGCGAATTTATGGCGATATCCAATGTGTCCTGCGCCTCTGCGCTCATGAGCTCGGTTTCCGGTAGGCAGCACCAATCCTTTAATTCACGAGGGATCTCTGCGCCATCATCGAGAAGCAAAGGTTCGTCGACAGGTACTGTATCCAACTCATGTTTGCGGAGCCGCATCAGCGCTTCATTCGCAGTAATTCGGTAAAGCCAAGTGCTTAGTTTCGAGCCACCCCTGAAGTTATCAAGCCCTCGATATGCTTTTAGAAAGGCTTCTTGAAGGATATCTTCCGCCTCAAGAGGATCCCCCAACATGCGTAGAGTAAGCTTATAAAGTTTGGGAGAGTACGCGTCGACCATCGCCGCGAAAGCTTCACGGTCACCGGCTTTTAATGCTTTGATTGAGATTGGTTCTCTCTCTTGCATTGGATGCAGAATCCGTTAAAAAGTTGCCTGATTAATGTTGCCGGAATAAAGTATACACGAAGGCAATGATCCTTTACTCTTCAAATCCAAGCGTGGAAATTTACATGACCAAATGTAGACCGTATATTGTCCATAGTAGAGAGCTCGTCTGACCATGGCATTATCACTTTACACGGACCAATTGAATTTCACCTTACAACCACAATCGGACACTTGGTCGATTCGCACAATCTCCCAAGATTTGCGGATCATGAATGCTTCGATGGCTCTGACTTGGAAGGAAGCCGGAAGGACGCATTCAACACAACTAGAATTCTCCCGAGCGGATGAGGTTGCAAAGGAGCAAGCTGCCCACACGTTGGAGCCTGCAAACCACCTA
>JAGLGG010000318.1 GCA_023144145.1 Anaerolineales bacterium
TTCAAAAATCCGTAGTCGGGTTTTGTCCTGCTGGATAAGGTTGTGATGTCATAAAAATCCCTGCCCTTGGGTCTTTTCCGGTTTACAGCCGTATAAATCTTTTGGGATAATAGGATATCCAAAGGTGTCACCCTGATTTCAGCAAACACATCAAATTTATTCAAGAGAATGGTCTCAGGCTTATATGAATAACCCTGGGCTATCGTATCCACCTGTATGAGGATCTTTGCCCCTTGGATGGGAGATAGGCCCTGCTCATACAGCAGCGTCGGAAATTTCAGATAACACCGGTAGGCACCCTTGGCTACATTTCTGACTTCTACTTCAAAGCCCTCTAATACCAGGAATCGTTTTACTTTCTGAATAACCTCCTCGAACTCAGTCCAAGCTAAACCAAAGTTATCTAAATCAATGCCTTCAGAAAAGCGATTATTTCCGTAAACAATTCTTAAGGCTGTTCCTCCCAGGAAAGCCAATTTACTGGCCTGTTTGCTGTCAAATATCGCTTGCAGGATCTTATACTGCAGGTACTCCCGCAGGATAGCTCGTTCGAATCTATGCAAATTTTCTGGATATTGGTCTTTGATCTGTTGGAAATCAAGCATGAATATACTCCATTACTACGTCCACTCTTCGTTCAAGCGCCTTGTTTTCAAAAACCTTCAAATACTTCCAGAAGGACTGATTATCCTCCAGTCCTAACAGTTCCTGCCTGTTCCAGCGAAGTCCAACAAGATCTTCGCTGGAGTTTATCCTGGTATTCCAATAGAGGTAATCCAGAACCGCCTTCTCCAGGCTGGCGATCTTGTACTTGATCTTCTTATCCTGTTCCACGACCTGGTAACCAAACATGAGGATTGGCTTGATACTTCGGTAGCTCAATCTACCCCACTCGCTGTCAAACTGCTTGGTCTTGCGGGAGCTGACACTGGTCACACTCAGCACGGACTCGGGAATCACCAGATAATGAGCTAGGGCAGACTCTCTGCTGATGTAGGAGGGTTCATAAATTCGATTGGCCAACATGAACAGGCTACTCTCGTCAACCTGCGCATCAGCCAATAGGTAATAACCACCAGCAAGGGGCTTGATATATCTTCTGTTCAGCCAATCACTAAATTGCTGCCGGTGGAAATCCGGATCGAAATTGCGAACATCATTGAGATTAAATGCTGGCAAATCCTTTACATGGGCTTGGAAGTCTCTAAACTTCATAAATATTTCCTAATGACAATATAATTATTAACATTAGGAAATAAAATAATCTCTTGTGTGAGTCCTGTCAAGCTTAATCGGGTGGTTGTAGGACCGTCATGGGGGTGTATTATAACCATTTGAATAGCGTATGAGGTGGAAAAGTTTTTACTCAGAATTAAAACTAGTTGTCCAGAATCGGTAAAAAAATTGTAATCAGCGGCCTTTCCTGGATGTGTTTTTGGTTTTCGGGTGCAGCTTGGGTGCAATTGGGATGGAACTTGTGTTTCCTATATAGCATTCCGAGGGGAGCGACTCGGGGTTCAAAGGATTGAATAATTTATTCTGGATCTGAAATTCCATAGTCTCACGCAATGCTAACTAATGTAGAACTCCGGAACTCCTATGACGATTAGCACTTGAGAAATTGGAGACCCTTGATCTATAATAACAAAGTCAAACTGAATACTGTATGCAGACAAGGTGCCCTTTCCCCCGGATGGGTGGGGCATAATGGCGAAGCCGGTGACAGCTATATGTGGCTGAAGTCCGGCGCTGACCCGCAACTGTAATCCGCTTCGGCGGAGAGCCAGGACGCCCGCCCGGCCTGCGTTCCCAACACTCTCGAGGAATGGGGTGAGGAACGGTTGAGCGATCGACATAAACCCCTGCCTCTTATGCAGGGGTTTTTCTTTCCATGGGAAGCAGTTGAACAGTTAAATTATTCGAATGGAGGGTGAAAAAATGAAGCGCATATCATGGAAAGAGATTTTAACTGTCATCGGGGCAATGGCATTAGCAGCCTGTACTGGAACATCGACACCGACCCTGACCATCCCGCCCATAGAGGCTCCAACCCAGCTGCCCACGACTTCTCCCACGATGGTGCCCGAACCGATGCCAGAGCCAATTGTGCTGACCGACGCTCTGGGACGGGAGTTGGTGTTCGCGAACCCAGTGCAAAGCGTAGTATCGATTGCACCGTCTAACACTGAGATCCTATTTGCCGTTGGAGCAGGAGACCTGCTCATCGGCCGGGACGACTTCTCCGATTACCCGGAGGCGGCAGTTGAAGTACCGAGCATCGGCAGCACCTATGGAGATCTCAACGTCGAGGCGATCGTGGGCTTGGACCCCGATCTTATCTTGGTAGCAGACATCAATCCACCGGAGCAGATCCAGGCGATGGAGGAGGTTGACCTGCTTGTATTCGTATTGGGCAACCCATCCGACTTCGAAGGCCTCTTTGAGAATCTGGAAATTGTTGGAATTTTGACGGGGCATGAGGCCGAAGCCCAAGCGCT
>JAGLGG010000319.1 GCA_023144145.1 Anaerolineales bacterium
TGACTCAATCAACTCTCTAGCTTCTCCAAACAGAATCAGATGATCCACCTTGTCAGTGACGAATCGGGCAAATTCCTCCCAGGGAAGATCTTTATCCCGGCCACCGGCCAGCAAGACGATCGGTTCATCGAAAGATTTCATTGCCGCAATTGCCCGTTGCGGAGATGTGGCGATTGAATCGTTGTACCAGTCAACGCCCTTGATCCGCCGAACAAATTCCAAACGGTGTTCAATTCCAATAAATCCGCGTAGGCCTTCTTTCATCGCCTCCACCGGAAATCCTGCTCCGACTGCAATTGCGCAGGCAGCTAGGACATTTTCAAGGTTGTGGCGACCGCGCAACGAAATCACACTCAGGGGGCAAATCGAAACGTCTCTGCCCGACTCCCTGAACCATACTTGATCGGAAGCAACGAAGGTCCCTTCCTCATCACCCAATTCCCTTAAACTGAATGCCAGCAACCGCCCCTTTACGTCTGACTTCAAAGCCCACGATCGCACATCGTCCCGATTTAAAACCGCGATATCATCTTCAGCCTGGAAGGCCAGAATTCTTGCCTTCGCCTCTTGATAGGCTTGCATAGTCTTATGCCTATCCAGGTGATTTGGGGTTATGTTGAGAACTGCAGCAATGTGAGGGCTGGAAACCATCAGTTCTAATTGGAAAGATGAGAGCTCCATGACTGCCCAGTCTTCGCCGTTTATGCGGTCGATATCCTTGAGCAGAGGTCTTCCAATATTGCCCCCCACCCATGCACAGGTGTTGTTACGCTTCCCGGCTTCCTTTGCCATTCGACCAACCAACTCAGTCGTTGTGCTTTTTCCCGCCGATCCAGTGATGCCAATAACGGGCGCCGGGCATAAATCGATGAACATTTGAGAGTCATTCGATAGTTGAATGCCTCGCGAAACCGCTTCGGACACAATTCTGAGGTCTATGGGCACCCCGCCAGAGAGAAACAGCGCCTCGGTTCCATCCAGCAGGCTCAGCGGATGCTCGCCAAAGACATAGGAAACCGATAGATCCTCCATTTCCTTGAGAGCCCCTTCCAGAGCAGTTTCTGATTTCATATCACTCACGAACACATGCGCTCCTCGGTCGGCGAGATACCTGGTAAGAACTTTCCCCTGTCGGGCAAGTCCGAGAACAACAACCTTGCGACCCTTCCACTCGTGCAATTCACACCCTTTTGAGCCTTAATATGTTCTAGGCTTGCTTCGGCGCCGCTTTTGATCGACCATTTCGGCTTGTGGTTTTGACCTTCCCAATTCCAAGCCAAAAGTGATGTGGCATAACCGTGCGGGACTCTTTAACCTCCACACCATTTGACGGCTTCGTTTTATCGGAGAGCATAGAAGGATTCACATAGCAATGTGTTGGAGCTTGACCGTATTTCTCAACATAGAAATCAACGGCATCCTTAACCTTGATCTTCATTGCACGACTGCTGTCATCGAACCAAAGCATTCCGATTTTCATTGAATGGCCTCCATTAAATTAGGGCTAACGCCACACCGATCATGGCGGACAACAGGGCAATTAGCCAAAATCGTTGAACAATTTGCGTTTCACTCCATCCACTTAATTCGAAGTGGTGGTGGATAGGTGTCATCTTGAACAAGCGCCGACCCTTGGTCAGCTTGAAATAGGCAACCTGCAAAATCACACTGAGCGTCGTTGCAGTGGGGATCACCGCAATAATCAACAAAAGTGGCCACTGCCCCGTCATCAAAGCCACTACGGCCAGCGTCGCACCAAGCGCCAACGAACCGGTATCCCCCATAAAAAGCTCGGCCGGATGGCTGTTGTACCAAAGGAAGGCGAAGAGAGCCCCAACGATCGTGAAGCAAAAGCGAACCAAGAATATTTGTCCTTGAAGCATCGCAATCGCTCCATAACACGCAAATGCCGTTGCAGCTATCAATCCTGCTAAACCATCAAGTCCATCTGTGAGATTGACGGCGTTCCCATACCCAACGATGATGAACATGGCGATAGGTATATACCAAATTCCCAAGGAGATCTCCTCTGGGAAGTTAGGGAGGTATAAATTTGGTGCATCCAGCCCATATTTCAACCCGAGCGCAGCGACAAGCGCGATAAGAATTTGCCAGATGAATTTCGATCTCGGTCGAAGACCTTCCCCTCGTTGATGCCCTCGGATGCTCTTCCAATCATCCCAGGCACCCAGAGCCGCATTGGACAACATGACAAATAGTGGAAGCAAGATTGAACGACCAAGAACTGTCAACGGTGCCAGGAATGAAACTAAATTGAGCACGCCAGTTACCAACACCACCGGGATCACAACAAGCCATCCACCCATGGTGGGTGTGCCCAGCTTGGTGAAATGCCTGATTGGGCCCTCTATGCGAATTCGCTCACCTATGCCGAGAGTCCTCAACACGCGGATGAGCGGTCCGCCCCAAATGACCGTTAACAAAAAGGTGATGCCTCCCAAAGATAGTGCCATCGCGGTTTGAGTCATACGACCACCTCAAGGGCGGAAACAATCTTATCCATTTCCATCCCCCTTGATCCTTTGACTAAAACCACATCACCTTCACCAATGCGATCATGCAAGTACTCAATCGCTTTGTCGGTGTTTTCAACTTCGACAACACATGCTTCGGGTAGGCCTGAACGCACTGCCTCAACAGCAATCCACTTTGCTCGCTCGCCTACAGCGACCAACTCATCCACCACATCCGCAGCTCGACCTCCCACCATGCGATGTCCGCGCTCTTCAAAATCACCTAGTTCCAACATGTCACCTAAAACGGCGACCTTGCGCCCATCTAATTCAGCCAGCAGATTTAATCCTGCGATCACAGATGTCGGAGCTGCGTTGTAGGTATCATCCATAATCAACGCCCCACCTGGCCCCTGCACTGCAACGAGTCTAAGTTGTGATTGGCTCGCTTGTAGCCCCTCAATAATTTCTTGCCATGAGAGCTCTTCTACCAATCCAACCGCAGCTGCACGCAGGGCAGTGTGCACCGAGTGTCGACCTAACATCGGTACGCGCACATGTAAATGTTCTCCGTCATAATGCAGAACAAAGCGGACCCCATCGAGACCAAGACCTTCGATCTCGCTTGCCCATAAATCCGCCTCAGATGACAAACCATAGTAAAAAATTTTTGCGTCAGTTCTATCTGACATCTCTCGGACCAGGGGTTCGTCATAATTGAGAATTGCTACTCCTTCTGGCTCAGATGGCAATGCTTCAACCAGCTCTCCTTTGCCTTGGACAATCGCCTCCAACGAGCCAGCCCGCTCCATATGTACATGGCTGATATTTGTGATCATGCCAACGTGGGGTTTGGCAATATTACAAAGTAGGGATATTTCGCCCGGTTCATAGAAACCCATCTCCAAAACCGCTCGCTCATGTGCTTCCGTAAGCCTTAGCAGGCTCAGTGGGAGACCGATCTCATTATTTAAATTGCCGGGATTTCTAAATGTCCTGAACCGCCTACTAAGTACTTCAGCCGCTACTTCCTTCGTAGTTGACTTCCCCACACTTCCTGTGATCCCGACAATTCGGACGGGCAATTGATTCCGCCAAAACCGAGCAATTTGCTGGAGTGCCTCAACCGTGTTCTCAACTATGATGAGAAGTGGAACCTCCAGGGCGTCTACGGTTTCGCCCAAAGACTCGTCGCGAATGTCCAAAACGAATGCGTCACATTCAAGCTTTCGGTCTACAAGAGCGAGGACCGCTCCCTGATTTAGGGCATCAGACACGTAATCGTGCCCATCGACTTTCTCACCCTTGATAGCAACGAACATCGAGCCGGGAATTACCAAACGCGAATCGATGGACGCATCCGTGATGACTTGCGTCAATCCTTCGAACTTCTGGCCCGTAAGCGCTTCAAGAACGATTCCCAAAGTCAGCATTCCAAATTAATTCCCCGGCACATCTGCGGCATATGCACTATTCTCGTAATTGGGCGGCAATTCCAAATGAATTACCAGTTTCTGAACAATTTCTTTAAACACCGGCATTGCGACTTCCGACCCCCATGGAGATACCGTGGGGCGGTCTAAACTTACATAAACAAGAAATTGAGGGTCCTCTACTGGCCCCCACCCTATGAAGGATGCAATAGTGAAATTCGGATCGTACCCACGTTCGGTCGCAATTTGGGCCGTACCTGTCTTGCCCGCCAGCCGGTAACCTGGGACTAGGCTTACACCCGCTTCTTGCTCTAGTGATAATGTCAGCATCATGGCTAGATCTTCCGCTGTTTCTTTGGTTATTGGATTACCCAGAATGGTTGTCTCCGGCCAGTAATTCCCCTTCGGGCTTGCAATTTGGAGAACGATGTGTGGTTGAACCATCTCACCGCCATTCACCACTGCTGTAAATGCCGCCATTAGCTGGACCGCTGTAACCGAAATTCCCTGACCGAACGAGTTGGTTCCTAAATCTGATTCCGACCAATCAGGATCTCTGGGTGTTCGCATCGTGCCGGGGACCTCAGCAGCCATGTCAATGCCGGTGAGTGATCCGATACCAAAATCCTGCATCGCTTCGTAGAAAAGCGCAGCTCTAAGTCCATAAGCACCGACATAAGCCAAGCAAACATTCAATGAATGTTGCATACAGGTGATCATGTTCTGTGGGCCCCAGGCTTCGCCATCCCAATTCCTGATGATGTGGCCCCCTACTTCAATCTCACCCGTATCGATGAACTCATCAAAGGGTGCCACGATACCTTCGTTCAATGCCGCCGCCATCACCAAAACTTTGAAGGTTGAACCAGGTTCAAACTGACCCGCCACAGCTGGTGTAACTATTGGGTTCTCACCCTCATCACTTACCAGCCATCCTTCATAGGCGTAAGGATCGAACCTTGGCCACGCCGTCATGGCCAGAATCTCCCCATTTTGGGGATTCATTATTATGACTTGTCCGCTCTCGGAACCAGAATTTTGGATCGCTCGGACCAATGCCAAATCAGCCATTTGTTGGATATCAAGGTCAATGGTTAAGGCTAAGTTAACTCCTGCAGTAGGGTCTGGCTGCAACGTTGCATCAAGTGGAATGAATTGCCGTTCCACGACCACAGGATTTCCAGACAGCCAATCATCGTAATATCCCTCTATACCGAAGTACCCCTGCCCATCCTGAGAAACAATTCCTAATATGTGCCCTGTTAACGCTAATGTTGGATAAACCCTACGTTGGGTGTTTTCCAAAGCCAGGCCGCTCAAATCTGGGCCTAAAGGATCGTCAAGAAATGTATCGAGGATCCCCGCAGATAAGGCATTGATCTTGATCGGGAGAACAAGACCTGTTTCGGTCTTATAGGTCAATCTCAATCGCCTGGGACTCTCAAGATTGTTGAACCGCAACTGCTTTTCAAGTTCTTCTAAATCCAGTTGCAACAATTCTCCGACCACAGAGGCAATATCTTTGCGGCTCTGCTTAGTGAGTTGAATGGTCTCGATTTCCAAGAAGAACTCGGAAGCATTCGTAGCCAATAATTGCCCATTACGATCGTAAATTCTTCCTCTTTGCGGCTGCAATCGCACAAGAAGACCGATATCATTTAATGCCATGGATTGGAATATTGGAGCATACGGACCGAATTGAACCCGAACGAGCT
>JAGLGG010000032.1 GCA_023144145.1 Anaerolineales bacterium
AGAAATGGCGGAGGTTGAAACCGAAGTTGAGGATCCTATTGCTGAACTAGTGGACGAAGTGGGCGACTCAGTCGCCGAAGCTGTAGAAGAGGATGAGCAATCCGAACCTGACATTAGTGAATAATTAAAGTAAAACTAAAATCACCGGCAGGGTTATGTTATCTCTGGCCGGTGATTTTTTATGGGGTTTTCTTCAAAGCCAGGGTAAGTTGTATGCTGAAAAGCGATACTAATAAGGGTGAATGACAAGAATTTTTTACAGGCATCGAAATGGACGAGATTGGGCGCAACTTGCACGATATTCGGGAACGCCTTGGCTTGACACTTGAGGAAGTTGAGCGTGCCACGAGGATTCGAATACACCATCTCGAAGCAATTGAGAGCGGTGATTTTGATTCGCTACCCTCGTCAGTTCAAGCACGCGGGTTCCTACATAATTATGCAGAGTTTCTTGGGTTAGACGCCAACTCCATTCTCCTTCAATATGCTGAGAAGCTGCAAGACCGACGGATGCCGCGAGGTGCACAAGCTAGTTACAGTGAACCTGGCACCCGCCCTTCAGTAGAAATCCGTTCTCGACGACCAAGATGGCTATCCATGGACCTCTTTATTGCGGCTGGCATCACCATCATCATCCTGCTGGTTCTGTTTTGGGGAGGCAGCCGGGTCATGAGCTCATTGCGTGAAAACTCGATTCCGGAAGAGGCAATAACGGATTTTCTTCTTCCCACAATTACGATTTCTCCCTCGCCCACTATAGTCAGCACTCAAGGAATTACGGAGCTTCAACCGACGCTTCCATCTCCCGTTGAAATAACACCAACACAAGCCATATTCATTGTCCCGGCCAGTCAAGTATCGATCCAACTCATTGTTGAAATGAGAGCGTGGCTTCAAGTAGCCGTGGACGGTGAGATCGAGTTCAGTGGCAGAGTGATCGCAGGTGAATCGATCGATTTTGTGGCAGATGATAGTGTGCAGGTTTCGACCGGGAATGGAGCAGGCGTGCGGGTGATTTATAATGGTGTCGATCAAGGTCTATTAGGCGAAATGGGTCAAGTTGTAACCAGGATATGGACGCTGGAAGGCGTCCTGACACCAACGCCAACACAAACTCGAACACCAACAGCTACCCCCACAGAAACACACTCACCAGTACCCTCCCCGACGCCCCCGATAACACTGACGCCTGCTCAGACACAAGCCTCCGGGGGCTGACCATGTCGAATGATCGATTTCATCTTGTGTCATTAGGCTGCGCAAAGAACTCAGTCGATTCCGATTCAATGGCTGAACTGCTCCGGAGTGAAGGTTACCAAATCAGTGATTCGCCAGAGCAAGCTGAGATTTTGATTGTCAACACTTGTGGGTTTATAGGACCTGCAAAAGATGAATCACTGAGCGTTCTTCGGGAGCTTGCCGAGAGAAAGAAGTCGGGTCAGGTTTTAATCGCGGCGGGCTGTCTTACACAACGCTATGGGTCAGAGATTGTCCAGCAAGTGGTTGGGATCGATGGAATTCTGGGGACCCGACGGTGGATGGATATTGTGAAGGTGGTAAAAGGGCTGCGTAAGAATGATATCTCCGAACCCATATACCATCTCCCAAAGTTTGAGACCGTTGGCAAAGACGAGCAAGGTGTTTTGCGCGCTTCGATTCAAGGGGCAAGCGCATATCTCAAAATAGCCGATGGCTGTAGACGACCTTGTGCATTTTGTGCAATACCCTTAATTAAAGGAACAGCTGTCAGTAGGCCAATAGAAGTAATCCTGGCCGAAGCCAAGATACTACAAGAGAGGGGGATAAGAGAGTTAAACCTCATCGCCCAAGACACCACAGATTATGGTCATGATCTTGGAATGCGAAATGGCTTGGTCAAATTATTGTTGGGCCTCGTGGATGCTGTTCCTCAGATCGATTGGATCCGGATCCTCTACGCTTATCCGGGATATGTTACAGACAAATTGATCCAGGTGATGGCTGATCACCCGCAAGTTCTACCCTACTTGGATATGCCCCTTCAACATGCCCATCGAGAGACATTAAAACGGATGAGACGCCCAGCCAACATGGAATGGGTCTTCGAAACAATTGAGAAAATGCGCCGGTTGATGCCCGATTTGGCCTTACGAACGACCTTTATTGTGGGCTATCCTGGCGAGACCGATGAAGAATATCAAACCCTTCTGAATTTCGTGAGAGATATGAGATTTGATCGCCTCGGCGTTTTTACTTTTTCCTTTGAACCTGGAACGTCAAGTGAAGTACTCGGAGATCCAATTCCTCAAAATGTAAAGGAGGCGCGCCGAGACGAACTCATGCTTCTGCAACAGCAAATCTCATTAGAGAAGAACCAATCATTTGTGGGTGAAGAATTGGAGGTACTGGTGGAGGGATATGGAGATGGGATCTCGCTTGGACGATCCTATCGAGATGCGCCTGAAATCGATGGCATGGTGTTGGTTGAGGGAAAATTACGCATTGGAGAGATCGTTCCTGTGCGGATCAATGGTGCCATGCCGTATGATTTGTCTGGATTGGTTGAAGGAAGATTCTCTGCGATTGAGCTTCTGTGAGTCCGGACCCACGGTGAAAAAGAGTATATCTGTAGGGCGGGTTTCCATACCCGGCCGGAGGTAACATAAAAAAGCGGTCAGGTATGGAAACCTGACCTACGCGATAATTTAAGGGTTCGCTACGGGTTAACTCTCTGGCTGCTCATCATCAATTTCACGCCACTCTCCCTCGATCACTTGTGTCATGGCATCCATATGTTCTTGCACTACTTCAGGTGGACAAAGCTCAATGAAGAGGTACCCCCCTAACCACATCAAAATGGCGTCATCTACGGGTCCAAACAAGATGTCTGGAAAAATCGTGTAGACCATTGCACCTATGGGGAGCAACTTAATAAACGGATTCACGCGACCGTCGGCAAGCAACCGAAAAATGAGCCTTATGCGGAGGGTAAGCTCCTTAAAAACACCGCCCTTTTCATCCCCTGGAACAATTTCTTTTCCATTATCCTTATTCAAGAGTACGCCCCTAACAACGGAATGGATGCATTATACCTCCGCAACAGGATTTTTTTGGTCGACGATTTGAGCTTTCGCCGCAAAGCAAGGGCCTGGCGAGTACATCATTTAAATTGGACTATTATTGTAAGGTATTAAGCGTTATGATAAAATGACATTACGGTCTGCGTCCCTCTCCTTGCTTGGATTGTTGGCGACTATTTGACCTGCGTTGAAGATCAGGAATCGCTAATGCTGTTACATTTCCAAGATCCCCTACGGAGATATCTGTGAATCCGAAAGATGCATTTCAAAGACAAATTCGAGATCTTCGCATTTCAGTTACCGATCGATGTAACTTTCGGTGCATATACTGCATGCCCAAGGAATTCTTTGGCAGGGAGTATGAATTCCTGAAACGAGTGGAATTACTTACATTTGAAGAGATCGCTCGATTGACCCGAATTTTTAACACGCTTGGTGCGAAAAAGGTCCGAATCACAGGCGGAGAACCCTTAATCAGACGTGATATTGAGGATCTGATCTCGCTCTTATCAACCATCCCTGATCTCGATCTCACGTTGACGACCAACGGATCATTATTAGCGCAGAAAGCTTCTGCCTTGAAAGATGCAGGGCTGAAACGAGTAACAGTTAGTTTAGATGCTCTGGACGATGAAACTTTCAAGGCCATGAACGACGTGAATTTTCCGGTTGAGAGCGTGTTAAAGGGCATTGAGGCAGCATCTGAGGTCGGGTTAAATCCGGTGAAGATCAACATGGTAGTAAAACGCGGGATCAACGAGAATAGCATTTTGCCCATGGTGCGACATTTCCGCAATTCAGGACACATCCTTCGTTTCATCGAGTACATGGATGTAGGGACCACGAATGGTTGGCGGTTGGATCAGATCGTCTCGATCAACGAAATCCTTGGGATAATTGACAATGAATTCCCGATCGAACCCCTTGAGCCGAATTATCAAGGTGAAGTTGCAAAACGATGGGTTTACAAAGATGGAGCAGGTGAAATTGGCGTCATTGCTTCGGTCACTTCACCGTTTTGTGGAAATTGCACACGCATTCGCCTTTCGGCGGAAGGGCGATTGTATACGTGTCTTTTCGGAACAGAAGGAACTGACCTTCGGGGTTTGATTCGAGGGGGGAAGACCAATGATGACATTTCAGATTTTATTTTCGATGTGTGGCAAAAGCGCAACGATAGATATTCAGAAATCCGGAGTTCTAAGACTGCCGAATTGAAACGGGTAGAGATGTCTTATATCGGGGGATGAACACTGATCTCTATACCATCAAGCCACCTCGTTCCGATAGGTGTAAAAACGATAGAAAAAACCCTTGAAGTTATTTGGGTATGGATGATTTATGAACCAGATCGGAAAGTCAACACCAGGATCTATTTCCACAGTAATTTTCGATTTTGACGGTACCATCAGGCACAGCGACCCGCGCGGTGCCGATGTCTTCCATCAATACGTCGCTGAATCGGGTTATTCCTTCTCGGAAGACCACCGAAAATCAGCCGAACGGTGGCTGCATTACTATTGGGCTCAGTCCCCAGAACTTGCCGAGGATATAGAGAGGTTCGGTGATTCGGAGAATGGTGACTTCTGGCGCCAACATGCTCGACGGCATGTGTTGTTGCTTGGTGTTCCGGAAGATGAAGTGGAAAATCTATCTGAAAGAATTACTGAAAATATGCGTTCGGGCTATAACTCAGTAGACTGTATCCCAGAGGACGTGCCGGCTACATTACAGGCACTCAAGGTGAATGGTTATAAGCTTGCAGTCGTTTCGAATCGGCATGAAAAATTTTCAGACATCTTGGAAAAGTACGATATCCTGGCTTATTTTGATCTTGTTCTTGCGGCAGGTGAGGTAGGGTGGTGGAAGCCTGATCCTCGTTTACTTCAACATGCAGTGGAGAAGCTTGGAGTGGTGCCCACATCCTCAATTTACGTCGGTGACAATT
>JAGLGG010000320.1 GCA_023144145.1 Anaerolineales bacterium
TACGGCCCGAATTGAACCCGAACGAGCTGGACAATAAGTCCAACGATCCC
Organism: Anaerolineales bacterium; assembly: GCA_023144145.1. GTDB lineage: Bacteria > Chloroflexota > Anaerolineae > Anaerolineales > E44-bin32 > JAGLGG01. Next base: position 51 of record JAGLGG010000320.1, read on the forward strand.
CAAGCCAAGAAAGAGAAGGACGGCCCAGGATCGCCTGTGTATACTCAATGGTGAATTCATTCCTGTACCCCAACATCAAACCACCGGCGAATGGCATCAATAAGTGTTTCTGTATAGACCGGAGAGAGTAAATTGTTGTGCTCTTTCAGCAATGTGTCTGGAGCAGGCGCAACAAAATCCGACTTTTGCTCAAGCTCATCCAAGGTGTGGTACACAACGTCATCAACAGTTGCATCTCGATAGCCTAAGGACCTTGCTCGCGCTCGCAACATCTCTGGCGCTGTGATCTCAGCGTGTTTGGCTTCTAACTCATTGAGAAAAAATTGTTGCTGCCTCACATCATCTGTCAGCCGAATGACCTCACGTCCGACTTGAGCAGTTTTTGAACTTACTGCGAGATACAAACCACCAAGAACAAGCAGAATCATCAGCCAGAGCATTCCTGATCCAGTGGATCGGAACATCTCCATAAAGTAATTCGGCATAGGCCTTTTAATATTTATCTCTCTCATGTCACTTTCCTACCGATAGAATTGCAATGATCATGCCATTTGTAGCTTCATCGCCACCCTTAATCTTGCGCTTCTTGCTCTTTGATTCAGCTCAATTTCACCCTCAGAGGGGCGGATGGGTCGTCGGGTGATGACCTTCAACTTTGGATCCGCCTCACACACGCAGATAGGTAGTTCGGGCGGGCAGCTGCACTTCATACTTTCTTCCCTGAAAAAATGTTTCACAATTCGATCTTCCAGAGAGTGGAAGGAAATAACAACCAATTTCCCTTCCGGTGCGAGTACTTGCACCGCCTGAGCGAGCCCTCTTTTCAATCCATCGAGTTCACCATTAACGGCGATTCTCAACGCTTGAAAAGTTCGAGTTGCAGGATGTATCCGTCTTTTACGACTACCTGATACCCGCTCAACCAGCTCAGCTAACGACTGCGTATGTTCGATAGGTCGGGCCTTTACGATTGCCCGAGCAATTCTGCCTGCTTTGGGTTCCTCACCGTAGTTGCGGAGGATCTCCGCAAGTCTTTCCTCTGTCAGATGGTTGACAAGATCTGATGCAGTCAATGACTGCGATGTATCAAAGCGCATATCGAGAGGTCCACTTTGCATAAAGGAGAACCCTCGTTGGGGATCTGATAGCTGGAGAGAAGACAACCCCAGATCAAACAGCACTCCTGTAACGGATCCCCATCCTATCGAAGCAGCGTGGGTACTGAGCTCGGCAAAAGACCCTTGCCTAAGGACCGCTCTCGGGCCGAATCTGGAGAGCCGCTCTCCAGCCAGTTTGAGTGCTGTTGCATCTCGATCAAGACCCAACAACTGACCATCTGGTTCGGACGCGGTGAGAATCCCCGCTGCATGACCGGCTGCGCCGATCGTCCCATCGATTATTCGGCTCCCTGGGCCTGGGTTTAAGGCAGAGAGCACTTCCTTGAAAAGTACCGGAGTATGAGGGCTTGTGTCGGCATCGTCCGGCGGGTCGACCATGCCCTACTCCGTGGAGAGGTCAAATTCTGCAAAGCGGCCTGCGTTGGTTTCCGGATCAGTGACTGAAACCGATTCTACAGACCAATTTTCCGGGTTCCATATTTCGAAATATTCGCCAGTACCAACAAGCGTTGCTTCGCTATCTAAACCTGCATAATCCAACAAAAATGCGGGGATCAAAATCCTCCCGGCCGAGTCCAAATTCACCTCGCGCGCACCCCCAAACACAACACGGCGCATCGCGCGTGCCTCTGGATTCGTCATCGTGTGTGAATATGCACGTTTGGCGAGCTTTTCAAAGCTTTCTGTGGTATAAACCATCAAATTGCGCTCGAAGCCTTGTACGATATACGCACCAGACGCAAGCGCAGCCCTGAACCGTACCGGTACGGTTAACCTACTTTTAGAGTCGATACTGTGATCATACTGGCCAAGGAACATGTGTTCTGATCCCTGCTTTCAAGGTGGGGACGCCGGCAGTGGCCGACGTCCCACTATTTCCCACTTTATCCCACAACTCTGCACAGTATATAACATTTTGTCCCACTTATGCAACCCAAAATTTAACAAGCAAATAATAGTACTAAACTCCTATTCCCTAGAGAGAAGCCATTGAGCCTGCCCCATTCCGTACCTTACAAAAACCTTAAAAAATTGTTCGTGGGCACCGATATTCTCCTGCCCACGATAAATGGGAAGCTCTCCCACTACATTAATTTTGATAACGCTGCCTCTACTCCTTCTCTGATTCCGGTCCGGGATGGAATAAATTCATTCCTAAATTATTACAGCAGCGTGCATCGTGGGACGGGGTATAAATCGAAGCTTTCCACATGGGTATATGAAAGAGCCCGGCAGCGCGTGATTGATTTTGTAGGTGCCGACCCCTCATCCGATGTATGTATCTTCGGTAAAAACGCCACGGAAGCTATTAACAAACTTTCAAAGCGTTTTCCATTTAAACCGGGGGAGATTGTCCTTACCTCGATTATGGAGCACCACTCGAATGACTTACCCTTCCGAAACGTGGCCGAGGTTGTTCACATCGGGCTCAAACCCGATGGTGAGCTAGATGAAGATGATTTCGATCAAAAACTTAA
>JAGLGG010000321.1 GCA_023144145.1 Anaerolineales bacterium
CGTAGATTTGGACGGACGATACTGGAGTTGGGAGGAAACAACGCCATAATCGTTGCTGATGATGCAGCTATAGATCTTGCTGTTCGGGCGATTTTATTCGCTGCAGTTGGAACTGCAGGTCAACGCTGCACGACAACTCGCAGGATCATCATGCACAAGTCAATCGCCAATGAACTTACGGATCGACTCGTAAAAGCCTATTCCCAGATTCGTCTGGGCGATCCTCTTGATCCGGATACCCTCATGGGTCCCCTTGTCGCCAGCGGGTCAGTAGAAGAGATGTTTGCAGCCCTCGAAAAAGCGAAGGCTGAAGGTGGTGAGATCATAAGTGGCGGCCAGAAACGACCAGATATCGGACCTAATTTTGTCGAACCTACTTTGGTCAAAATGCCGAGCCAGACGGATATCGTAAAGGAAGAGACCTTCGCCCCCATCCTATATTTGATGGAATATGAGACGATTGAACAGGCAATGGATATTCACAACGATGTACCGCAAGGTCTATCCAGCGCGATCTTTACCGACAGCATGCGAACGGTTGAAACCTTCCTTTCATGCCGTGGGTCAGATTGTGGAATCGCGAACGTGAACATAGGCACTTCAGGGGCAGAAATCGGAGGTGCGTTTGGCGGTGAAAAAGAAACGGGGGGAGGTCGAGAAGCTGGATCGGATGCTTGGAAGGCCTACATGCGTCGCCAAACAAACACGATCAATTGGTCGAAAGAGTTGCCTTTGGCGCAGGGAATTCAATTCGGGGATTGAAAGTTTTGTATTTCAAATAAATATGGATGTGGATGTGGGCGACGCGTGCTAACGCACGTCATGGCCACCTATTAGCCCGGGCGTGGGAGCCCGGGCTGCTGAATTGTCATGGCGTAGCCGTCTCTGCAGGCGTATCGGTTGGTTGAGGCAAACTCGTTGGGAGGGAAGTTTCCGTGGGGGTCGGTGGAGGTTCAAAATATGGAATTTCTGCAGGGTTTCCCGATAGAATTACCGCTCCATTCCAAACCCAACCATTCAATCCCTGACCGATCCGTTTAATGAACCACCAGGTGCCCATCTGTGGATGGTCATAACGCCCAATGACTTCTGCTTCCTGACCCTCAAGAAAGAAGTCAATGATCGGGTATGCTTCATCAGGTCCGGAACGTACATTTGCGTTGTATACAGGGCTGACGATCGGGACAGTGGGAGTCGCTGTCAGGACTGGTGTCTCAGTTGGAGGTGGTGATGTAGCCGTTGGTGTGATGGGGGTATTCGTATGAGTTGGAGTGACCGCTTGGCGTGTTTTCTCTGCGATCGCTTCTGCCGTCCGCAGGACATCCTCACTTGAGCGAGTTGGCTCATCGGATTGACCCTCGCTTGAAGAACAACTGCTGATCACCAGGGCCATAATTACTAGGATCAGGAATGTTACTTTTGAGAATCGCATCAACGATGCCTTTCCTACTTTATGTCAACTAAAAATAGGTTTGAGAAAATCACCTGAATCGAACGTGAGTATACTCTAACAATCGACAGGATGCACATAATCCGGTCCTTCTCTGTTTCAGTATTTCCCCCCGTACCTACAAATAACTATTTCCAGATCAATTTCTCTTACATCACCTTACAATTGCCTTACACTTACCCAATGAAGTAGCTGCGCGAACCCCGGAATGTTGTAATATTAAAGCTATGGATTTTCCATCCAAGGGGTTTATTGACGCGGATACTCGCCGCGAGGTTAATTCAGGTCACAGCCAATTCGGTGATGGCTTCGATCAGGATAGTAAAGGGGAAACAAACCCCCTACTTTCAGATTCAAATCGATCTGATAAACCCAAAATGAGCCCCGAATTAGAAAGTGCCTATAAGCAGACCGAACGCGCCCTTCAGCGCTTGTTATCAGCTGCCATTGCCTTCTGTGACGGAGCCATAAGTGCAGGACAAATGAGGGCCGTTCGAGAATTGCTTCGCGAGCAAGAACTCCGACTTGCCAGGCTAGAAGGGCAATACACACCCCCATTCGTAACAGAGACTCCTCCGCCGCTGCCTGATTCAGACCCTGAGATCATTCAAGTTCCACCCCTCAGTCAAATATCCGAAGAGCCTGAGATGCCAGTCATGCCAGAAAGCGATGAGCTCTCTGATATGTTGACCTCCCTAGATCAGAAAATTGCCCAGTTGGAAGATGATCATAAGCAAGATCGGATCAATGCCGCCCAATACCGAGCTATCCGAAGACACTACAAAGAACAACGCGAAGTTGCCCTTCGATTGCGCCAAGCGCACCCCGACAGCGAACGCTGGAAAGTGGTCCTAAAAGAGGGAAAGACGACATTCCTTCTACAACTTAACGAAGCTGCTGTAAGATGTGTTGCCTTTTACGATCTCAAATCCCGTAAGCTCATCTTCACCCAAGGCGAAATACCGGATGAGGCTG
>JAGLGG010000322.1 GCA_023144145.1 Anaerolineales bacterium
AGGTCCTGAATCACCAAGAAGGTGTTTTCGGGCTTTTTTATCGCCAAATCCCCAAAAGGATCTGCTGCAAGTATGTAAATGGCTTTGGCCTCATTAATTTCATCTGAGTACCCGGCTGCTGAGGGCTTAAGCCCCATATCCCAAGCGCCTTGTGTATTGTTATTTGTCCACACTGGAATGAGCCCGTTATTCGGTACTCCGGTATGTCCCGTAACTGCAAGTATGCTGGCGCAGGATTTTGAGAGGCTGTCCGATTCAGTGAAACCTAGTCCCTCGGCACCGAAGAATATGATGAGGTTTCTCGCACCTTGCATGGCTTTGCTTGCCGTCAGTGCATCCTTCTCAGCCGTCCAATCCGGGGCGGGGACTTCCTTAGAAAGTGTTGAGAGTAAGCCAAGTGCAAATCCTGCAGCAGAACCAAATTCATAACGCAACGAGTGAGTTGCATATTCATCCAGTCTTGTCTTTCTCGCATTGGCAACAATGAGGGTTATACCGCGATCAACCGCCTGCTTAACGCGAAGCCACCAGATGGGGGCTTCTTCAATCAGATCTGAAGCGATGACGAGAACCGCATCTCCTTCTCCAAGTTCTCCCAGATTAGTGCCGGAGCCTACTCCGACCTGTTTGACCAAATCGCCTCCCGCCATGAAGTCATGCAGAAACGCTCGACCACCCAGTCCTTGGATTAATTCACGAAAATTGAACAGATCTTCGTTCGAAGCTCGTCCACCTGCGAATCCCAAAGTACTTGCTCCGGCTTGTTTCAATCCAGCCGCGGCTCTTTCCAACGCATCTTCCCAGGTTGCAGGAACCAACACTCCGTCCGTTCGGACTAGCGGCTGGGATAGCCGTTCTTTCGAAAGGGCGTAATGATAGGCGAAGCGACCCTTATCACAAATCCAGATCTCGTTGATGCTCTCATTCTGACGCGGCATGACGCGTTTCACGACTTCAACACCGCCTGCTTTGGCCTCACGTCTGGTGTTAAGCACGATGTTGCAGCCAACCGGGCAGTGCGTACAAATAGATGGCGCAGCATTCAGTTCCCAAGGACGAGCGCCAAAATGGAAATCAGCCGTTGTCAGCGCACCAACTGGGCAAATGTCAGTTGTGTTGCCAGAGAAATACGAGTCAAAGCCAGGATCAGAATAAGTCACAATCTCAAGTTTGCGCCCACGTTGGGAGAATTGCAGGACGGGATCATCAACAATGTCCTCTTGAAAACGCACGCAGCGTGCGCATTGAATGCACCGTTCCCGATCCAGGAAAATCAAATCTCCAAGCGAGACATGCTTCTTCGCATGCGATTTGTCTTCATTGAGGAAGCGACTCGTCCCAGACCCATGTTCCATAGTTAGGTTCTGGAGTGGGCATTCACCGCCTTTGTCGCAAATAGGACAATCCAGCGGATGGCTGGAAAGCAGGAACTCAACCATCTCTTTACGACCCTCGATCGCTTTCTGGGAGTTAACCTTCACCACACATCCTTCTTCAACTTTAGCGGTGCAGGCTGTCTCGAGATTAGGGCCAAATTGAATTACTGGATCTCCCTTCTCATCAAGGATTGGGTCCCCAGAAGCCCGATCTCTCGCCGGGCGCCCAATTTCAACCAGACACATGCGGCACATTCCCACGGAGTGCAATTTGGGATGGTAACAAAAAACAGGAATCTCAACACCAACTCGCTTTGCCGCATCAACAAGAAGTGTGCCCTGAGGAGCGCTGACACGAATGCCATCAATGGTGAGAGTGATGAGTGCTTCGCTCATGATTTGCCCTCAATACGGGCATCAAATTCCTTTCGAAAATGTTCGATCCCTGAAATGACGGGCATTATCGAGAATTCCCCTAATGCACAGAGGCACTTACCTTGAATGCCTCGCGCAACTGAGTTCAGCAGATCAATATCCTCTTTCTTCGCATCGCCCATTTCCACATGCTTCATAATGTTATATATCCAGTACGTACCTTCCCTACAAGGAGTACATTTACCACAGGATTCATGCTTGAAGAAGCTAGAAGTTTTATAGGCAACCCAAGAAATATCGACGGTCTCATCCATGATGATGATCGACGCAGAACCAAGCTGAGAACCCACTTCCGGAACAGATTCGTAATCCATGGGCGTATCTAAAACCTTATCCGTTCCCGGCAATATTGGGGCGGAAGCACCTGCAGGGAGAATGGCTTTTATCGCCTTCCCATCCTTGATCCCACCACCATGTTCATAAATGAGTTCCCTAAAGGTCGTACCAAAAGGCAACTCGTAATTTCCAGGTCGCTCAATATGACCTGAAAGACAGAAGATTTTCGGGCCCGTACTCTTCTCTGTTCCGATACTTCGATACCAGTCGGCTCCGCGAGTAATGATCGGAGGCAAATTTGTAAGCGTCTCGACGTTATTAACCACGGTTGGTTTTGCGAATAGTCCTTCTGCAGCCGGGAAAGGAGGTCGAAGTCGAGGTTGACCTAATTTCCCTTCCATCGACTCAAGCAGCGCGGTCTCCTCTCCGCAAATGTAGGCGCCAGCACCCAGGTGAACATGGATGGACAAATTAAATTTTGATCCGAAGATGCGTTCCCCAAGCAGTTTGCGCTCATGTAATTCTGCGATATATCCTTCGAGGCGATGGGCCAGATCCCAAAACTCACCTCTGCAGTACACGTAAGCAGTTTCCGCCTGAGCCGCGTAACAACAAATGGCAACGCCCTCTAGAAATTGAAATGGGTTGCCCTCCAAAAT
>JAGLGG010000323.1 GCA_023144145.1 Anaerolineales bacterium
TTAAACGCCTCAAACCCACCGTTTTCGAGATAAACGTCCAACTCATTTATGTTGGGAATGTCGCGATGACGAAGTAGTATATGTTCAGGCATTCTCAGCCTTCCGGCGAAGTTCTTCGATCAACTCCAGGCTTGATTCGACTGTCATATTCTCGTAATAATGGATCCCTTCAGATTCCTGTAGTTGGAACATGGGTGCTTTATCGCAGGCCGCAAGACACATCACTGTTTCAACTGTGATCAATCCGTCTTCAGTCGTTTCACCCACGTTTATGCCAAGTTCATCACAAAGCTTTTGGGCGAAAATTTCGGATCCACGAAGCGCACAAGGTAAATCAGTGCAAATTTGAATCCGGTATTTGCCTTCTGGCTTGTCATAGTACAGTGTGTAAAACCCGATCAGGGAACCAACTTCAGTTGGGTCGAGTTCCAGTAAATCAGCAATCTCCCCGATGGCCTCATCCGGGATATATCCAAATTCTCTTTGAGCGATAAAAAGAAGCGGCATCACAGCTGAGCGCTTATGCTCAAGAGGGTATTTCTTCAAAATACCGTCGATTTCGTCAGCAAATTTCTCGACTAACAAAATGATTCTCCTGTATAGAGGAAAGTATTTGCCAGACCCAAAACGTGTATGTTAGGTCACGCGTATTTCTTAACGCATTTTAACCAATCAGCTAGTGCGGCCGTTTATCGATCCACATCCCCCAAAACCGGGTCGAGACTGCTTATGATGGCTACCAGATCTGCAACCAGACATCCGATTGATATTTTTGGGAGGATCTGCATGTTTGCAAAACTCGGTGTTCTAAAGTGCACTCGATAAGGATTTGAGCCTCCGTCACTGACCAAATAGCACCCGAGAAGGCCCTTAGGTGATTCGACCGGGACGTAGACTTCCCCCTTCGGCGCTGTGAAGCCTTCCGTCCAAAGTTTGAAGTGGTGAATTACGGCTTCCATACTGTGAGCCAGTTCAGATCGAGGAGGGGGTACGAACTTCCGATTATCACTCCGAAATGGACCCTCAGGAATGTTGTCCAATGCTTGTTGAACGATTCTGACCGACTGCCGCATTTCCTCCATTCGAACAATATAACGGTCGTATACATCCCCGTTCTCACCGGTAGGGATATCGAACTCATACTGCTCATACCCGCTGTAAGGCTGAGCTTTTCTCACATCGTAAGCAATCCCCGATGCCCTGAGGGGTGGTCCGGTTGCTCCCCAACTAAGAGCCATATCAGTGGGAATCACTCCAATGCCCTTGGTGCGATCGAGGTAAAGTGGATTGTTGGATAATAAATCCTCATATTGCTGGATCCGCGCGGGAAAAATATCCAGGAAGTTTTGTACTACTTCTTCAAATCCCTCAGGTACATCACGCCAGAGGCCGCCTGGTCGAAAATAGGAAGTCATCATCCGTTGGCCCGAACACATTTCAAAGATGTCTAGGATGATCTCTCTCTCCCTGAAGCAATAGAGAAATACCGACATCGCGGCTAAATCCAAAGCATGTGTCCCTAAGAACACCAAATGAGAGGTAATACGTTGCAACTCTGTGAGAAGGACCCGAATTACTTGTGCTCGGGGAGGGACATCCAGATCAACAAGTTTCTCAATTGCCAGGCAGTATGCCAGGTTGTTCCCCAAGTTATTCAAGTAATCCATGCGATCGGTCATCACAAGAACTTTTTCGAAGGATTTGGCCTCCATGTTTTTTTCAATTCCCGAGTGCAGGTAGCCAATGTCTGGAATACATGTGATGATCTTTTCGCCATCAAGCTCCAGGAGCAATCTCAAAACACCATGTGTGCTTGGGTGTTGTGGGCCCATGTTGAGAACCATCGTGTCACCTTCAATGGCACGATTGGAGACAAGGTGTTTCAGTTCATCAACGGTCAATTCCATCTCAGGTTGAAGCATAACAAGGTCCCTTAGTCACCCACATCTCATCATTCACGCGCATAACGTTTGCGTTGGTCAATCTCATCAAAATTAAAACTGAACTGCACTTCTTCGTACCCCAGGGGATAGTCCTTGCGTAAGGGATGTCCTTCCCAGTCATGAGGCATCAAGATGCGTCTCAAGTCAGAATGTCCCTCGAATGTAATTCCAAACATGTCGTAGACCTCACGCTCATGCCAATTTGCATTGGGATAAACTGATTCGATCGATGGGATATTTGGGTCTTCTCCAGGCACCAGCACACGCAAGCCCAAATTTAACATATTCTCCTGGCTGTAGAGTTCATAAACCACACGGAAACGAGGTTCTTCAGGCCAAAAATCTACAGCAGTAAGTGCTGCAAGAAAATTAAATTTTGTGTCCGGATTATCTCGTAGGAATTGGCAAACTTGGGAAATGGAATCAGCATCAACAGAGAGGTTAAATTCGCCCCTGAACTCATCAATCGAGAGAATCTTTTCACCAAATTCCTTTTTTACAAGGTCCGCTATTGCCTTGACATCATCCATGGCGGATTTTCCTTTTACCCAGTCACGTTATGTTGGAAAATTTTCATCGTCGGCTCGAAAGCACTTCAGGAATACGTATTAATTTTTTCCCCTTTTACCTTCTCATGCAGGGTGACTATTCCGTGGATGAGACCTTCTGGTCTAGGTGGGCAACCGGCAACATACACATCCACCGGCATCACCTCATCAACGCCGGGGATGATGGCGTAATTATTGAAAACGCCACCACATGAACAACAATCGCCCATTGCCAACACCCATTTCGGATCGGGCATTTGATCGTACAAACGGCGAAGGACCGGGGCCATCTTTCGGGTTACGCGTCCGGCGATTATCAACAGATCGCTTTGCCTCGGGCTTGGACGCATCAATTCCATTCCGAATCGTGATAAATCGTAATCCGAGGCTTGGGTAGCCATCATTTCAATCGCGCAGCAAGCCAGGCCGGACAGCAAAGGCCACATAGCGCGTGTCCTGCTCCAATTAACTGCAGCTTCTAGCGTTGTGGTAATGATGCCCAGATTGCCTAACTTTTCTTCTACTCCCACTCAAGAGCTCCCTTCTTCCACGCATAAATAAAACCGATAAGCAAAATCACAATAAATACCGCCATTTCAATCAAGCCGAACACACCCAATTTACGCAATATCACAGCCCAGGGAAGTAGGAAGACGATTTCAATATCAAAGAGGATGAAGAGCACCGCGATCAGATAGAAATGGATCGGAATGCGTCGTTGACCAGGACCATACGGTCGCATGCCAGATTCGTATGGCGCGCCCTTTCGGGCGCTTGGTCGTCTTGGTCCGAATAAATGACCGAGGATGACCACAACAAATGCAATTAGAGTCGCCAGGACGATTAGCACGGCGATAGGCAAGAAGTCTCCTGGCATGATCAGCACCTCAAATATTTAATTTGGTCTTGGGGATGCCAAAATTTTTGAAACCGGCACAATGCTTGGTTACTGAACGCTCTTAACTTTGTAGATTCTATCATAGCAAGAATAGGGCTCAAATATTAATT
>JAGLGG010000324.1 GCA_023144145.1 Anaerolineales bacterium
GATACAGAGATTGAGACGTGGAATTTAAGTGATCAGGAAAACAGGGAGCAGGGATTAGGTTCTATCATAGTTAAGCAATAAGCAAGTGGAGTCTATAGTGCGAATTAAATTACTATGCAATGAACGCCTGATGCTTGTTGCTGACGGTTGATAGCTAATTGTCCCCTGCTCCCTGATCCCCGTTCCCTGATTCCTGGTAAGTTAAAAAAAAGCCCTCCCGCGAGGGGAGCGGGAGGGCCAGCCGGAGGGAGACTAAGAGATTAGCCTGAACAGAGAGTTCAGGTATCTCTAAGCTCGTAATGAAAAAAGGGAGAAGAAGACAGAACGCGCCTGGCAATATTCATGCGTTCTACCTACCCTATGCCCAGAGTTGCCAGACTTGCCATAGAAGCCAGGCCTCGACGGCGAGCACGGTTACAAAACCTACCAATAAAATGCCTCTAATTAACCGTTCGCCCGCGCTTAGCGTTGGCTCAATACCTTCCCGTGTTAACCCTGGTTCGTAGTACAAATGCCTATCTGGATTGACCATCATTGGTCTCCGTCTTCTTCTACCAAAATTATCATACATTGAATTGGGCAGATTGGGTTCACTTTGTAAGGTAATTGCAAACAAGCGTTTCATTGGCTGATTCACCATGCTACAATTTGTGCATGTCTCGAATTTTTCGGAGTCTTTGGACCTCTATTTCCATCCTCACCCTCATCATGTTGTTGACCAGAGTCTTGGTTTCTGCTCAGAATGGCGCATCACTCCATGCAACTTCACCGATGGTTGACCAGTTCCCATCAATCTCACTTTATGTGTCTTTGACGGATAGCGCCGGCATGCACATTGCCAATCTTGCCTCTAGGAATTTTGTGGTTTTAGAAGACGGGAAACCCATTCATGGCGCGGTTGTAGAGGAACAGGTCATCGGCACGAGGCAAGTATTTGTTGTGAACCCTACACGAAATATGCGCGCCAGGGATCCATTGGGGTTCACGCGTTTTGATTACGTCCGTCGCGCATTGCTTGATTGGTGGAGCCTTCCACACGCTGCCACAATCGGAATTGATGATCTCAGCTTGTTAAGCGTCGATGGGACATTGGTAAGCCACACATCAATCTCTGCGGAACTCGCTGCTGCACTCGCTTCGTATGAGCCCGAATATCGGGATGAACCAGCTAGATTCAACACCTTACTTGAGGCGCTTGATTTTGTCACTGATCCACCTCCCCGACTCGGAATGCCCACTCACATCATATTCATCACACCGTTGATATTAGAAACAGAGGAGATCCCATTAACCGATACTATCGCCCGAGCCAAAGATCTCGGCACGCAAATTTTTCCGATACTGGTCGGGCCGGAGGAGTTGCTGGATTACCCTGAACTCGAAAATTTGCGTTTACTGGCAAATGCTACGGGAGGGGAAATGCTTTTTTTCAACCCCGATCTAGGTTTTCAGGTTTTGGCCGATCGCATTCTTTCCCATCGAACCCTTTATCACCTCACTTACACCTCACGCGTAAGTAATTCTGACTCTGTCCAACTTCAAATTCATGTGACTGATGATGGTCTTGACGTTATCTCAGACCCCCGAAATTTCTCCGTGGATGTTTCACCACCAGAAGTTGCTTTTATCCTCCCACCTAAAGAAATTGTAAGAGAAACAGACAACCCTGAAGGAACTGTCGAGATGCTAGTCCCCTCTCAGGCCGCTTTGGAGGTTTTAATCAACTTTCCCGATGGGCACATTCGACCGATAATATCCAGCCAACTGATCGTTGACGATAGAATCGTTGGCGAAAATCATGCACCGCCATTCAATGAATTTGAATGGGACATAGGAGCGTATCTAGAAAGTGAAACTCACATCCTTCAAGTTGTCGTCGAAGACAGCCTAGGTCTGCAGGGTTCAACAATGAGAACTGCTGTTGACGTCGAGGTAATCCTGCCACTTAGTGGGTTTAGTGCCTTAGAGCCGCTGTTGGGCCCATTGTTGCCCCTGCTCGGGGTTCTGGTATCTGTAATCGTTGTTTCAGCAATCGTAATTGGCCTTAATCGACAACGTGCAAGCAGTCCTGCCTCTCTTGCAGCTCGATCTCACTCTCAAAGGAGTAGGAAACAACGTGTGACTTTAAGACCCATAGGTGAGCATTTAAATCTTGAGGGTTTGTTAGAAGCTAACTCGCCAGGTATCGAAAATATCCCCCTGGTTGGGACTGACATCATCCTTGGGCGAGACTCGTCACTCTCTGCGGTCCATTTGGACGATCCCTCTGTCAGTGGATTGCACGCACGCATCATCCGTTTGGCAAATGGAGATTATATAATTAAGGACCAAGGATCAACGGCAGGCACATGGGTTAATTATTCACCCATTTCAGAGGATGGTCATATTCTCAAGCATGGAGACATAATCTCTTTAGGCCGAGTCCATTATCGCTTTACCCTCACTAACCAACCTGATGCCCGAGAAATTGTAATTTCAGATTTCACCAGCACTCACTAACCCTACATGTCAAATTTAAAAGAGGACCAAACAGTGATCTCACTCCAACAGCCCCACCTTAAAGTCGGCGCAATGAGCCATCCCGGCGAAAAACGAGAAATTAATGAGGATAAACACAGAGTCTCTTCTTATCGCCAAAAAAGCAAAAAGGATCGAATAGTGGTGGCTATTGTCGCCGATGGAATTGGGGGACATCAAGCAGGTGAGATCGCTTCCGAAATTACAGTCGAAACCATCATCGAGAGGATTAACAAGGACGGCTTGGACGATCCTATCGCGACGATGAGGTCTGCGATCATTGAGGCAGCTGTATCCGTGTTTGGCGCCGCGGAACAATCCGCAGATTTTTATGGGATGGGCTCAACAGTTGCCATGGTGTGTGTGATTGAGCAAAAATTATACACATCTCATGTGGGGGACAGCAGAATTTATTTACACCGTCATGGCAAATTCCGCCAGATTACCAAAGATCACACTTGGGTTCAAGAAGCGATCGAGCACAAAATTATTGACGAAAAGGATGCTCAAGACCACCCACGAGCCCACATGCTGCAGAGGGCCATTGGCAGCGCCGAACCTCCAGAGCCTGATTCCCGCCTCATATTATCCGATCGAGAGGGTGATGCGGACAGTGAAAAAAACCAAGGGTTACTGCTCAAAGCTGGCGAGAAGGTTTTACTTTGCACAGACGGTTTGACCGATTTGGTAAAAGATGAAGAAATCCAACTCGCCCTTGTTGAGCAATCTCCCGCGGAGGCTGTGCAATCCTTGGTCAGCCTCGCCCGAGCTCGCGGCGGTCATGACAATATCACTGTGGTCATTCTAGAAGTTCCCGATGATTGGCCCTACGAGACATCATGGTTACCTCGTCGTTTATTTTACTTCAGTGTGATAATGATCTTATCGTTCATCGCAGTAATCGCCGTGGCAATGTTAGCGAGTTGGAAGTTTGGTCTCATCCCGTGGCCATTGGGGGGAGGTCCGACTCCAACACCTCCTCCAACCAAAGAGAGTGCTTCCGCGATTCTCTCAGCGTTGAATTTATTCTTCAGCTGAGCCGAAGCCGATGGTTTGACAATAAGCTTAGAACCCGTAATTCAACCTCATGCGATAGCAGATGCTCGCGTATTTGCAGGAAAAAACGGTTCACTCCTCATGCCTCCCTGTTCACAAGCCAAACCCCAATAATTATTCCGGCACCCCCAACGATTGCACCGGTTGTCATAGTCTCTCCTAGGATTGGCCAAGCTAATCCAGCTGTCACGATTGGTTCTATGTATAGGAAAACTCCGGCCTGCGCTGCAGTAACAGATCGCAGCCCTGCATACCAGAAGGCATAGGCCAAACCCGATGCTGCAATTCCCAAGAAGAGCAGCGCAATGATACTTTGAGATTGCATCGTGAGAAGCTCACGCCAACCCCCATCAATTGCCAGCCAACCTAGGCTGAATAGCCATCCAAATATCATCACAACGAACATCAAGCCAAGAGGATCCCTATCAGATGGCGTCTCATCTGCTTGAGCCTTGGCCCCCACCTCCGAGCCCCGGGTGAGCAGGAGTTTCCGACTCAGCACGGTAAAAACAGACCAATTCAGCGCGCTAAGCACAAAGAGCACATCACCAAAGTTCCCGACTTGTCCTCTCCATAATGCGGCCGGATTCCCCTGACCTATTACAAAAATGGCACCGCTGCCCGCAATCCCAATTCCAATAGACCTGACCCACCCCAACCTTTCTCCAAGCACAAATCTGCCGAGTATTACCACAAAAATCGGGATCGTAGCAACGATCCATGATCCCACCGTCGCTTGAGCCGTTTTTAACCCATTCGCCTGCAGCCACTGGTGGAGCGTTATTCCCATAAATCCCAAGGCTGCAACAGCGACGAGGTTCTGGCGTGAAAATGCTCTCCGGGCCCTTTTAATTCCGATTAGCAGGAAGATAAGCAAGAGGCCGATCCCAAAGCGAGATACCGTAATCGTCGCTGGAGACAATTCGA
>JAGLGG010000325.1 GCA_023144145.1 Anaerolineales bacterium
TCGACGCTATCCCCACCGTCATGGCTTCAAAATGCCCTGATCGTCGCATTAGGAATTCGACTTGTGGTTGGAGTTGGATTATTTGCGTCATTGCCAGTCTTTGGATATCAGGATTCAAAACCCCATCTCACAGGTTATATCTATAGAGATGCATATGAACGAGATAAAGATGCGTGGCGTTTTGCCATCTCCGATGCGCCATTGATTTCAGCGTGGACGGATTCTGATCTGAGCGATCAATATGGGGGTTTGCACTTTATCAGTGCTTCAATATATAGAGTCATTTCTCCTGATAGGCATAGGCCACTGCTCGTCATCCTTCTGACAGCTACTTTTAGCTCCCTTGCAGTTCTCTACACATGGTCTTCCTCAAAGAGGATATTTGGGGGTCGCGCAGCAAAAGCAGCCGCTTGGATCGTCGTTCTATACCCAGAAGCAGTTTTGCTGAGCGCTTCCCAGATGAGAGAACCCTTTCTCATCGCCGCCTTGGCAATTGGATTAGATGGATATTCACGAATTCGCGTTGAAAAGACCAGGGCTGGGTTACTCCATATCGTCATTGCAGTTCTCATCGCCTTGGTCCTCTCGCCTCCTTTTTCGTTAATTCTCATCGGGCTATTAGCAATTGCATGGATTTGGGAGGGTCGGGTGCAAGGTCGTCAGAAGATCTGGGCAACCGTATCAATTTTGGCACTTGGTCTGGTCGGAATACTATTAACTATACGAGGGTGGGCGAACATCCCTGGTAGCCCAGGGGGAAATCCGCTTGAGCTTTTGTCTTGGTGGTTCTCAAGTGGTGCAGAATATCAGCTACATCTGCTTACCGATAGCTCAGGATGGGTGCAGAAGGTCTTTGGGCTAGTTCCCGAGTGGAGCCAAATGCCACTGGCCACAATTTATGGCATTGTTCAACCCTTTTTGCCCGCGGCGTTAATGGACTCTTCGAGTGCACCATTAATAAGGATCATTGTCTCGCTGCGTGCACTTGGATGGTTCATCACATTGCCGTTCCTGCTCCTCGCTCCGTTTCTGATCTTGGCGAAATCTGCAAAGCGGGATCTCTCGAGATATTTTGTTTTGGTCCTTTGGATTGCAGTGATCTTTGCGTCATATCGTGACGCGGGAAGAATGTGGGATAACCCGCGCTGGAGGGCCATCTTCTTGAGTATTCAGGCAATCGTAGTTGCATGGACGTTATTTTCTGCCAAAGACAATCACAATCCCTGGCTGGGTAGGTTTGCGTTCATTGTTGGCTTCGCAACCTTGGCATTCATTCAATGGGAAGCAGGACGCTACTATCAATTACCTCGATTGAACTTATGGGAGACGCTCACACTTATCGGTGTTTTCTCAATCCTTTTTGTGGTTGGCAATTTGATCTATGATAGATATCGAAATCGAAATGAATCTACTTGACCTGATCATGCGGCAGGGTATAATTCAGCGGCTGAATTTTGAAATTGTTTGTAACGTTTACATGACAGGAGTAAGAAATGCCTAAGGCCTTGATAACTGGTGTTACGGGTCAGGATGGTTCATATCTGGCGGAGTTCCTGCTTAGCAAAAGCTATGAAGTGCATGGAATGATAAGGAAAGCGAGCACATTCAATACCGAGCGGATCGACCACATTTATCAAGATCTACACGACCCATCGGCTCGATTGTTCCTTTACTACGGGGACCTCTCCAATAGTGAGCAGCTCACGAATCTGATATACAACGTAAAACCGGATGAGGTCTATCATCTCGGTGCACAGTCACATGTTAAAGTAAGTTTTGATATGCCTGAATATACTGGCTCGGTGTCGGGCTTGGGAACGACCAGAATTCTCGAGGCTATTCGGAGAAGTGGGATTAAATCTCGCTTTTATCAAGCGTCGACTAGTGAACTCTATGGCAGCACTCCGCCCCCGCAGAACGAGAAATCTCCATTTCATCCCCGAAGCCCTTATGCAATTGCCAAACTATACGCCTATTGGATAACGACCAATTATCGAGAAGCTTACGATATGTTCGCGGTGAACGGCATCCTGTTTAATCATGAAAGCCCACGCCGAGGTCCAACTTTTCTGACTCGAAAGGTCACGCGTGCCGTTGCGCGGATACTCAACAATGAACAAGAGAAATTGTATCTGGGAAATCTCGA
>JAGLGG010000326.1 GCA_023144145.1 Anaerolineales bacterium
GTGGCATTGGTCGAATGGCCAGGTTTTGACCCCTATTTAAATTTCGCTTCAGTGAAAGAGAATCAAGGCGCGATTCTTGCCAGAATGGCAAATGCGAAGTTGATCACGGAAGCCGAATTCCGAATTGCTCTTGACGAAAGCCTGGGTTTGATCAGGCGATCTGATCAAAATGGGATTGGCTTGGCCAAATTCGCGGAGCTTCAATTAATTGAAGCTGTTGGCCCTGTAATGTTCCAACGTCAGGGGCTCGTGATCCACACCTCGATTGATTATGAATTGCAAGGCGAGGTTTCGTGCGTGGTTCACATTCAAATGGAGCGGCTTTCAGGGGCTTCCTTGGAGAGTATCGTGGAGGATGCTTTGAATGAGAATTGTCATTCAGCCACGTATTTACCACCGGAACGGCCGGGTGATATGGGAATCGATCATCGCGTAGGCGAATCCGCCATCGTCATCATCGACCCAAGGAGTGGAGAAATCTTGAGTTACTTTGGGGAGGGAGACTCTGCAAGACCTCCCGGTCAGATGGTTTACCCGCTGCTTTATCTGACGGCGTTCACAAGAGGATATTCGCCAGGAAGTATGATCTTTGATCTACCAGAAAATACCGTTGGTGAGGCTGAATTTGGAGTCAATCAAGAATCTGGCCAGGGACCCCTACGAATGAGAAACGCGCTCGTGGCTGGCTATGCAGATGCAGCGAAGCGGACACTTGGCTTAGTAGGTGAGGATGCGTTCCTTAGAGTGGCTCAGCAGTTAGGGATCAGATCTGAAGCGAATAGTGATGACGCATCTGATTTGCCTCTCAACAGAATTCTTACATCTTCACTTCTGGATCTAAGTTTCTCATATAGCGCATTTGCAAACCTGGGGACAATGGCAGGGGAAAAGACTACTTCAGGCGATCTATCCAGCCCGCTTTCACCAATATTAATAACCAGGATTGTCGATGCAAATGGCACCGAACTACTCAAAGTGCCGACAATTGTTCGATCCATCATCACCCCTTCGCTTGCCTATCTTATCCTCGATGTGTTGAGTGACGCCTCGGCACGTTGGGCGCTATTTGGGAGGCCAAACGTCTTTGATTTGGACATTCCCACCGGAGTAATGACCGAGGGCGAAGGGGGGATTACGTCTGGGGTTGCGTCTGACAGTTGGACCATTGGTTTCACACCCTCATTTATAGTGGGAGTTTGGGTAGGGAATTCTGACGGAGAAGAAATGTATCGAGTTACCCAAGAGAATGGGGCTGCATCACTCTGGCGTGCGGTTATTGCATTCCTGACATCTGAAACTCAATCGGAAGGGTGGACCATCCCCGCAGATATCATCGAACTAGATGTTTGTGACCCTTCCGGGCAACTTCCGACCCAGTTCTGCCCTCTCTCAGTTCAAGAGATATTTATACGAGGAAATGAGCCGGTTCAATATGACACTCTGTATGCGCCCATTCAGATTAATAGGGAAACGGGGAAATTGGCAACGTTGTCCACACCATTGGATCTGATCGAAGAGAAAGTATTTTTCATTCCCCCCCCTGAGGCGAGACTGTGGGCAGAGAAAAAGGGAATTTCGAGTCCGCCAACCGAATATGATGCCACTATTACCTCAGAGATACAGAGTTTTGGAAGCTCGATCGATTTTCCAACAATGTTTTCGTATTCCGGAGGCAGTATCAGAGTACGTGGACGGGCAATTGTCGATGACTTTCGTTACTATCGCCTGGAATTTGGTGAAGGACTGAATCCTACTGCCTGGTGGCTCATTGGTGATGACCACTTTACACCGAAGGAGCGCGGCTTACTTGCAATCTGGAATACCGAGGATCTAGAGGGCCTTTACACCCTAAAGCTTCTGGTTGTTGCTAACGACGGTAAACTGAAAACTGATTTTGTCCATGTGACGATCGATAATGAGCCACCCACGATTGAACTTGATAAAGTTCCCGATGAGATTCTGGTTTCGCGAGGTGAGGGTACAGAGATACACATTATCGCTAGAGCTGTAGATAATATTGGTATTGCGAAGGTTGAGTTTATATTAAACGAACGAGTTGTCGCTGTGACCGAAGGATTTCCTTACCTGACTGAGATTACGTTGAAGGATGAGGGCGAAATTGAGGCATACGCTCGAGCGTACGATCTGGCGGGGAATGTTACAGACAGTGAAATTTTAAAGGTGAGGGTTGTGGAGGTCGAGTAAGTCATTTTCTAACCCCCGGGGGTTTGAGTAGAAGCGTTTACTTTTGACCGGTCCTTCCACTCAAACCCCCGGGGGTCTTTGAACTACGCACACACCTCCGGGAGGTTAATAGAAGAAATCACTCTGCGTCCCAGGGAGTTATGTTTGCGAAAGAGCCTTTTAGCGCAGCTCGTATTGGATCTTCAATCTCAGGAACAAGGTCTGCCACAGCCACCAACAGCCCAAAACATCCTGCGATCATCATATCCCCAAATGGGACAGCGAAGTACGGACGAAGCTTGGACTCGCTCATCATGAGCCGCCGAGGCCCGGTCACAGCAACGCCATAGGGACCTTCACTTAACATCAGTGGATTTGGATTGAATATTAAAGCCCCGTGACCATGGTCACCGAAGACATCTTCATGCGTTAATGACCCTTCTGCCAGCGCGATGAGCAGAGAATCTAAACTTTCGGTTTCTATCAAACCTGTATGGTGTTCGAAAACCCCCTCGATTCCGCCAGGTCCGAGGCGGAAGGCAAGAGTATGGAAGTTGCCCACATTGGCAACAATGGTTCGATCCTTTGAAACCACATACGGATCGAGCGTGGCTCCGATTATGGCTGCTGGTGCTGTGTCCATAACGATGAGTGGACTATCGATGTTATGTGCGGAATTCGCCACTGCCTGCATGCGTGTCATGATGTCTGGGATTTGGTGGGCATGGTAGGCAAAGGCAGATAAGCGGTTCTGCTCTCTGATCCGAGCCTCAAGATAATCAAAGCGAAATTGCCGATCGGAAACATCCGGAGGTGCTGCGCCATGGTCGAACACGGCAACGGCCACCACAGCAGGCGCAAGTTTAAGATCGAAAATCTCGAATGCCTGACGGATAGCGTCATAATCGAAATCTTTCATCTCAATCGTGATCGTATGGTCAGGCATTGATTTTGCTTCATCCTGACTGATCACCTTCACACCCATCTCCTTTGAAACCCACTCGAGATCGTCGTTGAAAGTTCGGGCAGCCTCAGGGGTCGCAAAGAGTGGAAGACCTGCCTTCAGGTGATCCTCAGCAGCCCACTGACAGGGACCGCCCCCCATCATAACTCCGGTAAGTAGAAGTGGATGTTGATTCTTGGTGGCATTCTGGATTTGTCCACGAATCATCATTGTTGGAGACGGCATCACAAGTTTGAACCCGTTCTCTAAGGCCACGCCTGAACGGAATA
>JAGLGG010000327.1 GCA_023144145.1 Anaerolineales bacterium
CGCTCGATGACACTCAACGCGTTGGCGCTTATTCCACTCGCGCGCGCGAGCGCTCTGATAGAGAGACCCCGCTCTTCCCTCATGCTGCGCAACTTTCCCCCGACATTAACTGAAACCGCATCTTGTTGATTGATTCCCACACGAAGCTCCTTTGTGATCTTCGTAATTCAAACGCACAAATTTGCATCCGACTCTATAACTAAGAATACACCCACGTTTGATGAGATCAAAGCCCTAAACC
Organism: Anaerolineales bacterium; assembly: GCA_023144145.1. GTDB lineage: Bacteria > Chloroflexota > Anaerolineae > Anaerolineales > E44-bin32 > JAGLGG01. Next base: position 242 of record JAGLGG010000327.1, read on the forward strand.
AGATATTTGTGGGCGGCTTTGGCGGGTGGGTTGATGCTGGGTATCCAGTGATTGATTTGGTCGCCACGAACTAAGGATCCAAAAATCCTATTGTGTGGAAAAGCCCTCTCAGACGAGAGGGCTTTCTATTTTTAGACCCACACCTATTCCCAACAATGAGAGCTTGGTCAAGTCTTCCTAGAGCGTTGATCCTGTGACCTGGAGAGTTTTCTAATATCCTCCCACGAAATGACTCTCAGGCGACGCCACTGATCATCGTCTCGGACGCTATCAGCAAAGTCTAACCAAACCAGCTCGAATGAGTTCCACCTTCTACGAGGGATGATCATCCAAAGATGAAAACTCAAGCCAAGCTCCGTGGAAAGCAGATTGCCCACCATCATCGTTCTGGCCAGTTGGTAGTGATAAGAGCATTTAGGCGGTGGATCAAGCGGAAAGGGGCGCAAGCCAAATTCTAGAATTCGTAAAAATTGCTGGTCTCCAGGCTTCCAATAGCGACAGAATTCCTCAGAAGATACGTGTCCATCATGAACTTCCGGACAGCGCTGCTTCATAAATCGAGAACAACGCCCCAAACCACTTTGGTGTTTGGCTTCGACAAGAATCAGAGACGATGACCCCAACAAGAAGAGATCTACCTCTGTCCGATTTCCAGGGCCATCGATGGAGGCTAAAGTATCATCTAGTCCGGATAATTTCTGTCCAGAAACATTGTATCCCCAGAAGTAAGGCTCCAATGCTTCATCCTTCACATTTAAGAGAGGGGTTCCCCAAAGTGGCGGTAAACCCACCAAAGCCGCCATTGAAACGTTCGGCTGAGTAAGCGGATAGATCAGATTCCACACTAGGGCATTTTCTGAGCCTTCACTCCGTAAATTGCTGAGGACTCGATTAGGAAGGATCGAAAAAATTGGTTCTTCGCTTCCGACTAAAATCCTGGGAGTTGGGCGAGATTTCGACTGCGTGCTCAATATCATCCCTCGTCTTTATTTGGACCTAATGAAACCTTAAAATTTTCCGAGCTATTATCCGGGTCTGCACCAATCACTCTAACGCTTGAATTGCTCTTCTAACAGCTGGCAAAAGTTGCTCGGCCTCTAACGCTATTTGTGGAGCGAAGGGCATGGGAATCTGTCCGGAAACCAGATTCGATAGACGTTGTTCAAGTGAAACCATTATGGGTCGCGCTTCAAGAAAACCAACTTGTCCAATAACATCCGAAGCAGCAATTCTTAATGAGACATCCAATTTCCGATCCAAAAGGATCTGCGCCAAATCTTCACCGCTGTGAGAACATTCATTCAGAATATAACAGACTTGATCGATCATTTCCTGTGTCGATAGTAATTCAAGAAGCGCGAGAATTTCCCTTTTGCCAATTTCTCTCAAAGAGTGTCTCAAGCTAGATCCGACTGATTGAGGGATTTGAGGACCGCCCTCCATCTTCTGCAAACATTCAGCCAACATAACCACGATCTTCTTACGCATTATTATGTCTGGATCGATAAGCCTTTGTACCAGGATAGATATGGTCAATGGCGATCTACGATGTGCGTCAATAATGGCGATGCGATCTAATGCCTCTTCTCGAATTACCACATCAGGAGAGAAAGTGTTCTCTAGCAATTGGAGGAGCTCTCCTCGCTTACGGGGGGAAAGTTGAGGGAGTTCCTGATCCTTAAGAAAATGCTTCTGGGTCAGCATCAAGGATGCGCACCTCGATGAGCTGGGGATACCCAACTTGAAGGATCACATTTGCGGAGTAGCTTATTGAAGCGAATCAACCCTGGCCCTAACTGTATCAACCAAGTTGTGATACGAAGAGGCGAACTTCTCTACTCCTTCACGTTCGAGCTTATGAGTGACCTCTTTCATCGAAATACCCAATGATTCGAGTTTGGCCAGTGAGTTTCTTGCTTCAACCAACCCACTTTCGAGCCGATTCTCTACTTCACCGTGATCCCGGAAAGCCTCCAACGTATGCGGAGGGAGAGTATTGACCGTTTTCGGCCCGATGAGATTATCAACATAGTACGTATCGGGATAGTTTGGGTTTTTAGTGCTTGTAGAAGCCCACAACGGGCGCTGGAACTGAGCACCAGCATTTTGAAGTTTCACAAATCGAGGGCCGCTGAAGGTTTCTGAAAAACCACTGTAAGCCAATTTGGCATTGGCGATGGCCGCCTTCCCCAACAGGCTTGATGCTATTTCAGATTCGAGCAAGTTTTCAGAGCGCAGGACTTCTAAAGCTCCATCAACCGCTGAATCAATCCTGGAAATAAAGAACGAGGCAACGGAAGCCACTTTGCTAACATCTTTCCCGTCCTGAATTCGTTCTTCCAAACCATTAACGTAGGCTTGCATGACTTCGCTATACCGATCAAGAGAGAAAATCAAGGTAACATTCACACATATCCCCGCAGCAATGGCCTTCTGAATTGCGGGGATCCCAGCCGAGGTTGCCGGAATTTTTATCATGACGTTACTTCGATCTACTGCTTCCCATAGTCTTTCAGCCTCAGCCAAAGTACTTGAAGTATCATCTGCCAAATTAGGATTCACCTCGACAGATACATAGCCATCCAAATAACCCGATTCTTCATATAGTGACGTGAACTGATCACATGCCATGCGAATATCAGTCAGGATGAGGTCGTCCAAGATCTCATCAGCACTTAGTTCCTTGCTCACCAATTTCTCAATCGTGCTGGTGTATAGATCGCTCCCAGCAATTGCCTGTTCAAATATCGTTGGATTTGAGGTAACCCCTCTGACCTCACCCTTTTGGATTAAATCGGACAACTCACCCGTATCTAACAAATCCCGCCGAATGTAATCTAGCCATACTGATTGTCCCAATTCATGAAGCTTTAGAATCTTGTTCATTAATTTTCCCTGTCCAAATCTCCGCGCTCCAAAGCGAGGATCTTATTAAGTCTACGAACATGCCTGGATTCACCATTGAACTCTGCACCGATAAAGGCTCGAACAATTTCCGCTGTGAGCTCGACTCCAATAATCCGCGCCCCAATGGCTAAGACATTGACATCATCATGCTCTACGGATTGATGGGCTGAGTAAGTATCGTGGCAAACTCCCGCCCTAATTCCTCTCATTTTATTGGCAGCAATTGCAGCACCAACACCTGAACCACAAAGCAGAATGCCTCGCTCTGCCTCACCTTGCTGGATCGCTCTTCCTACCTTTTCGGCATAATCCGGATAATCCACAGATTCGGTGGAGGTGGTTCCCAGATCGATAACCTCATGCTTGTTATCCTCAAGAATCGCAATTACGATTTCTTTCAAAGGAAATCCAGCATGATCGGCTCCCACAGCAATTTTCATTCTTGGCTCTCCATAGCCTGATCAGTCTTCAGTATCTCTTTCGCAACTCTCACAATATTTTCGGTGGATAAACCATAATTTTGATATATTTCTTTATAGGGAGCCGATGCACCAAACTTATCAATACCGATCACCCTCCCCTTATCCCCCACCCATTTGGACCATCCCATTGGAGATCCTGCCTCCACTGCCACTCTAGCCTTGATGTCTGGGGGGAATACTTCCTGTCGATAAACTTGATCCTGATCCATAAATAGCTCCCAAGATGGAAAAGAAACCAGTCTGACCGAAATGCCTTCTTGAGCCAGCTTTTCTCCGGCATCGAGAATTAACTGTACTTCTGAACCGCTCGCCATCAATATTATGTCGATGTTTTCTGTTCCAAGATCTTTAAGCACGTACGCTCCCTGGCGTAATCCGTTGGCGGCAGCATAGGTTTCACGGTCCAGAGTCGGCACAGCTTGCCTCGTCAGAACCAGGGCAACGGGCCTGTGCTCACTTTCCAGAGCTACAAGCCAAGCGACCGCGGTTTCGTTCGCATCTCCTGGCCGGATAACCGTGAGATTTGGGATGGTTCTGAGTGCAGCAAGTTGTTCAATCGGTTGGTGAGTGGGGCCATCCTCTCCCAACCCGATTGAATCATGAGTAAATACATAGATTACACGTTGTTTCATCAATGCTGCCAGGCGAATTGAAGGACGCATGTAATCCGAAAACACCAAAAATGTGCCGCCGTAGGGTATCAATCCGCCATAAACCGCAATCCCATTCAAAATCGCTCCCATGGCGTGCTCTCGAATGCCAAAGTGGATATATCGACCGCTGGGGTTGAGTGCACTGAAGGGTTCTTCACCTCTAATATCCGTCTTGTTTGAGCCAGTCAGGTCCGCCGATCCTCCAATTAGTTCTGGCAGGAGCGGGGCCAAGCTATTCAAACATTGTCCGGAAGAGGCACGCGTCGCCAATCCTTTCTCATCGGGAGAAAAAGTTGTTGCACCAATATTAACTGGCAGTTTTCCTGAATGCACACGCTCAAACTCAGCCGCCAGTTTTGGATATGCCCTGCTATAGTCCTTATAAAGGTCAAGCCAGGAATCGTGCATCCTCACTCCCGCCTCTCTAATCTTGGAAAAGTATTCACTGACATCATCCGGGATGAGGAAGGTGGGCTCAAGCGGCCAATTCAGTTTTTCTTTTGCACCGGCCAATTCATCTTCACCGGGCGGTTCACCATGTGCCGCCGCTGTATCTTGTCGGGTAGGCAAACCATAACCGATGTGCGTTCGACAAAGTATCAGAGTAGGTCGAGCATCAGCTTTCGCTTGCTCGATTGCTTTGTCGACTTGGTCGAGATCATTCCCATCATCAACATGAAGGGTTTGCCAACCGTATGAAGCAAACCTCACCGCCCGATTCTCGGTGAATGTCAGATCAGTACTTCCATCAATCGTAATCCGATTATCATCGTAGAGGTATATCAAGCGGCCCAGCCGGAGGTGCCCCGCTAAGGAAGCGGCTTCCGAGGCGACGCCCTCCATAAGATCACCATCCGAAACGATGCCGTAAACATGGTGATCAACGACCGGACATCCCTCACGGTTATAAAGCGCGGCTAAATGCTTAGCGGCAATTGCCATCCCTACCCCATTGGCGAAACCCTGCCCTAATGGGCCCGTGGTTGTTTCAACACCTGGAGTTAAACCATGTTCTGGATGTCCTGGTGTGATACTGCCCCATTGCCGGAAGTTTTTTATCTCATCTAAGGATAAATCGTAGCCGGACAAGTGTAGGAGTGCATAAAGGAGCATCGAGCCATGACCTGCAGAAAGGACAAATCGATCTCGGTTTACCCATTCGGGTGCGAAGGGATTATGTTTCAGGTGACGCGTCCAAACGACGAAGGCCATCGCTGCGGTTCCCATGGGTAATCCAGGATGGCCCGAATTCGCTTTCTGAACTGCATCTGCTGCGAGAAATCGAATGGTGTTTATCGCGCGTGTTTCGAGGTCTTGATCCTGCATCGATGACTCCGGCGTGGATGAGTGATCAGTGAACAAAGAGCGGAATACGTATCGATTCCGCACCTTTGGCTTAGATGTAGGCGAGGTCTCGTTTTTTGAATCCTATGTGTGTGCTCTGAATAAATCGGACCTTTTTATCCGACACTGTCGTATCCTGAACACAAGAATATCACTATCTTATCACGAACGAAA
>JAGLGG010000328.1 GCA_023144145.1 Anaerolineales bacterium
TCGATCTGGCCCATCGTGATTGATGAATTAATCTCTCATTTCAACTCGCCCAGGCATTCAACAACTATTTAAGCATTGCTAGTTTAATAATTCAATCGCTGTTCTTTACAGCCAAGCAAGGAGATTATCAGTGAACATCCTCTTCACACCAGCGAAAATCGGAAATCTTGAATTACAAAATCGCCTCGTCCGTTCAGCAACCGCGGAATGTATGGCAGATGACGATGGCAATCCAAAACCTGAGTTAGAAAACCTCTATCGCCAGCTCGCAAAGGGCGGAGTTGGACTTATCATCACGGGTCATATGTATGTCCACCCATCTGGACAGGCACATAAAGGTATGACCGGGATTTACAAAGATGATCAAATCCCTAGTCTGAAAAAGTTAGCCGATGCCATACATCAAGAAGGGGGGCGTGTGGTGGTCCAGATCAATCACGGCGGAATGCAATGTGAAGAGGGAACGGTCGCAGACACGATTGCCCCTTCCCATATTGAGGGTCTCGACCTTGAAAGGCCTGCCCGTGAAATTACACTTGATGAAATTGACGAGCTAATCGAAGCGTACGGAGAAGCTGCCAGAAGAGTGAAAGAAGCCGGATTCGACGGCGTCCAGATTCACGCTGCGCATGGTTATCTGATCGGTGAGTTCCTATCTCCATTGATAAATCATCGTACCGATCAATGGGGCGGCGACACAAATCGAAGGATGCAATTCCTGAAGAACGTGAGCGAGAGCGTTCGCGAAAAAATCGGTCCAACTTTTCCGATGCTAATTAAATTAGGGATGATGGATGGAGTGGATGAAGGATTGAGTGCTGCTGAGGGTACAGAAATCGTTGCAGAACTAGCAGGCATGAGCTTTGACGGGATTGAGATCAGCGGCGGCTTCGGTGGAGGGGGAAGTTACAACATAAAGAAGGGAATTCGATCCGAAGACCGCGAAGCGTATTTTCTCCCGCTTGCAGAGAAAGCCAGAAAAGCAACTGATCTTCCGATAATCCTTGTAGGAGGATTCAGATCACTCCCTGTCATGGAGCGGGTTCTCAAGGATGGACAGGCAGATTTCATTTCGATGTGCAGACCCTTGATTTCTGAACCCGATCTGCCGCGCCGGTTGCGAGAAGGAGTTCAGATAAAATCACGCTGTCTCTCATCCAATAATTGCTGGCCAGAGGAAAATGGTGATGGGATCGCTTGTAAGTGTCCGCATGATAAAGTGAAAAGTGAACCGGCAACGTCCTGATATTGCGATGGAAGCAAGTGGGATTTGGTTTCACACATTCAAAGAATCGCGTACGACTTAATTTCATGTTCTAACTGCATGTTGAACAGCAGGGAATGAGAGGTAGATATTGAAAGTGCTCCGGTTGGATAAGTCTGGCAAGCTTAACTTATTTGAAGGTGATGTACCAGCCGCAAAACAGGATGAAACACTGATCCAAGTTAGTGCTGTGGGCATCTGTGGATCGGATGTCCATTGGATCGAGCACGGGGGTATAGGTGATGAAATCTTGACCGAGCCGCTGGTGCTAGGACACGAATTCGCAGGCGTGGTTACGGAAGGGATTCGGAAAGACCATCTGGTTGCCGTAGATCCTGCCATACCTTGCTGGAAATGCGATTTTTGTCACCTTGGCCATCCAAATTTCTGTCAGAATCTGCGATTTGCCGGTCATAGGAGTCAGGATGGAGCTTTGCGGGAGTATATGCCTTGGCCTACCGACAATCTCTATGAAATTCCCACCTCGATGACGCCTAACGAGGGGGCGATGTTAGAGCCGCTTGGTGTCGCGATCCATGCCACTGATTTGGGAAAATTGAAAGCCGGGATGCGCATCGGTGTCTATGGTTGTGGACCGATCGGGCTCTTGATCGTTCAACTCGCTCGAATTATGGGCGCGGTACAGATCGTTGCTACAGATAAACTCAATCACCGACTCGAAGCAGCTGAATCCTTTGGTGCGACACAAACATTCCTCGCTCAGAATGGCAACGAAATCGCCGGCATAATGTCAGCCACCAATTCTGGAGGGGTAGACGTTGCGATCGAGGCAGCAGGAGAAAATGAGGCCGTCGAAACAGCCATTGAGACGGTGAAATTCGGTGGCCGTGTCGTGCTGGTTGGAATACCGCAAGAAGATCGGACGAGCTTTCGAGCTTCCGCTGCACGGAGAAAAGGATTGACCATAAAGCTCAGCCGCCGTATGAAGCTCACCTACCCTCGAGCCATCAACCTGGTAAAAGTAGGATTGATCGATGTGAAAAGTATCGTGAGTCATGAATTTCCTCTGGCTGAATATGAACAGGCGTTCAGAATTGCTCAAAAGCGGGAGGGGTTGAAGGTTGTCATCAGACCCTCCAAATGATTTCATTGTTACTCCTCTATCATACAAAATTCCATTGGGTGACCCCCGGGGGTTATAATCGTTGCTCACGGGCTATGGCCTTTCTCATCGGAAAACGATGATTCTGGCCAAAGACACGCTTGAACTACATTGGTATCTTTGGCTTTCAGAATGACACA
>JAGLGG010000329.1 GCA_023144145.1 Anaerolineales bacterium
TTCATCAGGATCATCTTGACTGAGTTCTAGCGTCGAAACCTCAAGAAGCAGATCGCCATACCTTTCCCACCATAATTCAATCATTTCGATACAAATTGCACGCTTCAGCGTGACGATGTATAGTCTTCTTGCGAAATACGATTGGTCTACAACAAAATATTCGATAGCATCGTTGCAGGTGATTTATGGTTCGAAAGTACATTCTCTCGACTCTGGTCCTTGCATTACTCGTATCCTGTTCCTCTGCCACTCCAACCCCCATCCCCCCTGAGGACATTATTTTGCGATCCGTGCAACGAATGGCGGAAACCTCGGGATTCAGCTTTTCAATCGATAGAAGTGGAGCGCCTGCATTTCTGGATCCGCTCAACACGCTGTCCTTGAGCCGAATCGCGGGTGAGTTCGTGGCTCCGGATCAAATCCAAGCACAGGTGCGGGTCGTCATCCCAGGGATCGTGACAGACATCGGCTTCATCGGCCTAGGTGAAAACCAATGGCAAACCAATCCATTTAGCGGAATATGGGAGCCACTTCCCCCAGGATTAAGCCTTAATCCTGCCCTGCTATTCGACCCCTCAATCGGTTTAACATCAATTCTTGAGACCGATCTGTCGGATCTAGCCCTGCTCCCCAACGACGAGTTGGAGACTCTCCCGGGAGTGTCCCTATACCACTTGAGCGGCAGTATGTTAGGTGAAAAAGCATTTGCAACTTCCTTCGGTTTGATCGGTCCTGAGAGTATGCAAATCGAATTATGGATTGCGCCCGATACTTTTGAACTCCACCGCATGATCCTTGTCGAACATTCAGAGAATGCGGATGAGGTCTCAACCTGGCAGCTAGATTTTTGGGACTTTGATCTTGAGTTAATCATTGAAGCACCTTCACTTGAAAGCAACCCCTAATCGTGGACCGAAGGCAAGTATCACCATCGCCTGCACTCGTCATTGCCATCATTAGTCTCCCAATTTTCATTGGCGCGATGGACTTGACCGTCGTTTCTGCAGTCCTTCCCCAGGTGATTTTTGATTTAGAGATACCTCTTCAGACAGGTCTTGACGAAGCTGCTTGGATCGTGAGTGGTTACTTGTTAGCCTATACCGTGGCCATGACATTCATGGGACGATTATCAGACATTTATGGGCGACTGAAAGTTTATCTTCTTGCATTGGTCATTTTTGGGATAGGGTCCTATCTTGTTGCAGTGGCAGACAGTTGGCCCGCTGACAACATTCTCCGGCTCATCTATCGTCTCGAGCTTGGCCGCCCGGACCCCTCGCATGTTGCGCTTTACTCAATGATCGGCTCAAGAATGATCCAGGCTTTCGGCGCTGGAGCGATGGTACCTGTTGGAATGGCCTTGGTGGGAGATCTCTACCCAATGGGCAAACGCGCCAGAATGCTGGGGGTAATCGCTGCGGTGGATACAGCGGGTTGGGTCGTGGGACACTTATATGGCGGGATCCTTGTTCGTTTCTTCAATTGGCGCCTCATCTTCTGGCTAAACCTACCCCTTTGCATCATTTCGTTTGTATTGGTACTCAGACTTCTAAAACGCGTTCCACAGAGATCACTAGAAAGTCGAATGGACTGGACCGGCGTAGTTTTAATATCCATCTGCCTCAGCCTGCTTAATATCGCCCTGGGTGCGGGAACTGAACTAAGTAGCGCTACAGAATTACTTGGAGAGACGGGACTGCCAACATATTCCGGGCCCTTATTATTGCTGGCACTGTTCTTACTCATTCTGTTTATCTGGCAACAAACACGGGCTAAAAATCCATTAATTCCAATTTCACTCTTCCGGCGGCAGAATTTCACCAGTGCGAACATTGCTAATTTTTTGGTCGGCTTCAGCCTCTTCATCGCTATCGCGAACGTACCATTATTTATTAATACCCTCGTAGCAACGACCTTGGCGCAAGGAGCATGGGAAAGCGGATGGATGTTATCAGCCCTCACAATTCCAATGGCACTTGCATCCATCCCGGGTGGTTGGTTGACAGAAAAATTTGGTTTTCGCACCCCATCCCTTTTGGGCATCCTCATTGCAATAATAGGTTTTGGTTTTATGAGCACTTGGACTGCATCCACGACCTATCTGACCATGGCTCCCCAGCTCATCCTAACAGGGATCGGCTTCGGATTGACCATCGCCCCCATTGCTGCCGCCGTAATCAATACCTCACCTATCGAGTACCGAGGGACTGCCTCCGGGTTGGTACTCATATTCCGACTCATTGGGATGACCTTGGGTGTCTCCAGCATCACCACCTATGGCTTGCAGCGAACGGATCAATTAGCCAAAGTATTAATTGATGCAACAACGACGTTCCAGCAATCCATCCTAATTGGAATTGAGATCGCTGAAAGTGTAATAAAGGAAACTTTCATCATCGCAGGGCTGATTTGCGCTCTCGCACTTATCCCAATATTGCGGTTACGACCGTTTTCGATAAAGAGGGAATCGCATGAATGAGAAGACAACACCAGAAGATAGGATTTCGCCTAATCCTAACCGAACCTTGTTTATTGTTTTAGGGATCGCTGCTGGAGCCATTATTCTTATCTTCATCGTGGTCGCTATCGTATTCGCACTGCTCGATCCATTCAACATTGTGGGTCGACTCACTGGGCGATATGATCCGATTGCCAGCGCACTACCCCCAGATTCACCTGTTATCCTAAGTATGGATTTTGCTAAGTTGCAAAGCAAAGAGAGCAAACGAATTATCGATGTATTTAAGGATGCAGCAGAGGCAGCCGATATCGAAGACACCGCTGACCTCATTGAGGAATTGGATGACAGCCTGTCTGAATCTTTAGATATTACCTTTACTGATGATATTCTCCCGTGGGTTGGGCAATTCGCTGGAATGAGCATGCCTAGCTTTGACCTGACTTCTTATGATATGCCTGCCGCGGATGTGATCTTTCTGATTGAAGTTAGAAATAGGCGCAAAGCTGATGATTTTATCCAAACAATTGTCAATAACCTCACAGAGGAAATGGACCAAGAAATTGGTCAAACTGAATATCGCGGAGCGACCATTTACGATGCACAGGGCACCTATGAATTTGACAGCTTCGTTTTTACAAGATTCGATAACTTGCTTTTGATCGCAACTGATGTTGAGCTGGTGAAGGATTCAATCGACGCTTCCAAAGGGGAATCTTATGCTGACACTGAAAAGTATGATGAAATTATCAGCTCTCTCCCCAAAGAGCGGGTAATCACAATGCTTTTCGATTCCAACCTCATAAGCAGTCTTCAAGGAGACCTACTAGAGGGGTTGGACGTGTATCAACAAGTCGATCTTTTCCGTTGGATAGGAGCCTCAATATCCGCAGTTGATTCTGGGATTCAGATGGATTATGTTATTGCCTATGACAGAGAAAATCTAACTGACAATCAATTGGAGATGATGGAGAGTGAATTAAAAGAAAGCACTTTAGCATCGTATTTCCCCAAAGAGACCTTCTTCTATTTCACAGGTGAAAGGCTCGACCTCATTTGGGAAACCTTTCGGGAGAATTCGTATCAATTGACCGACACTGATGATTTTGATGAATCAATGGAACTCCTCAGTGAAGAAATTGGTTTCAATCCAGATAAGGATTTCTTTCCCCTTCTCGATGGAGGGTGGTCAATTGGATTGTTACATACCCAGGCCGGCTATTTAGCGGAGGACATGCAGATCCCCCTGGGGCTGTTGCTCTTAATCGAATCCAACGATGATATTGCAATGGTCAACCTTCTCGATAAGGTTTCTGGCCTAATAGAAGAAACTGGTTTGGGCTTGGTTAATCGAGTTGAAGCAAATGGATTTACTCTATTCGATCTCGAAGATCCCTACATGGATGCAGTTATTTTGAGTTTCGGTGGCGGTGAGGGCCTATTGATGATCGGCACGGATCAGGACACTATCGGCGAAATATTGAGTCGGGGTGAAACATTGCTGGACAATGAAAGGTACAACCAATCCTGGGAAGCGTTACCCGATGATACTCACCCGGTCCTGTTTTTCGATCTAAGCACTCTGTACGAAATTTTGGAAGATGAGTTCTTCGCGCTTGATGACTCAGACGCACTGAGCAGCCTGGATATCTTTCGCCCGATGCACTCAATCGTTGCTGGCTCTGCGCCGGTGGATGATGGTGTAATCAGATCAACGATCATCTTACTTATCGAAGGTGGTGAGTAAAACACATTACGGGAATATCGTATCAGTATGAGGAAAGGGACTGTCCAAAAAGGCACTGGAATGCATTTTGTTCATCTATAAACTAGGCGTATGGGCAAC
>JAGLGG010000033.1 GCA_023144145.1 Anaerolineales bacterium
TGAGAGCGTGGCTGGCCGTCTTTGGCGCGGGTATCATTTGGTACTTTGTTGCGCGCGCGATCCGGCGTAGACAAGGTGTAAACATGGACGCACGCTTTGATGAGATCCCGATCGAATAGTTTCTTCCTGGAAACGGAAACTCATGGGCTGTGCAACCAATTTGCTTCCTGGCAAGAAAAGCAGTCTTGAGGGAGACGGTAAGAAACCTTGAAGGTCTTATAGTCTCCGAAAAGCATGGTTAATCCTCTCATATTGGCGCTGCAGGTGAACAAATAAGATGAAAGCCTGCAGCGCCAACGATTCTGGTCTTATTTGATAAACTACATTAAGGCATCTCCGAAGGATTAGATACATATGAAAGTTAATTTGCTTTACGGAAAGATGGGAAAACCCGTCGAGTTGCCAGATGAGCGTACTTTTGTAATTCGACCAAAAGACGTCGCGCCAATCACGGATGAAAAATCGGCTGTCTTTGAAGCCCTACGCGCTCCGATTGGAAGTCCTCCTTTGAGTGAGATCGTAACTGCAGATGACACCGTAGCGATCGTTTTCAGTGATATCACTCGCCCAATGCCCTATCGCAGTGTCTTACCTCCATTGATGGATGAACTATCCACGGTGCCAGATAATCAGATCGTATTTATTAACGCCACCGGGACCCATCGGCCTAATACTCAAGAAGAGCTAGTCGAAATCCTTGGGGATGAAATTGTCGATAGATTTCGCATCCACCAACATGACAGTAATGACGAGGCTAACCTTATTAATATAGGTAGCACATCAAAGGATCATGAAATTTGGGTGAATCGAGAGTACATGGAGAGTTCGATACGTATCCTTACCGGCTTCATCGAGCCTCATTTATTCGCCGGGTTTAGCGGAGGACCGAAAGCGGTTCTACCAGGGATTGCGGGAGTAAAAAACATATTATCAAACCACGGATCTGAAATGATAGGAGATCCGAAATCGACTTTCACCTACACTAAAGGCAATCCTATTTGGGAGGAGATGTTGGAGGTCGCGACCCTTACGAACCCAACTTTTCTTCTAAACGTTACTCAGACAGAAGATCGACGGATCACCGGCGTGTTTGCCGGTGAACTATCACAAGCGCATGAAAAAGGGGTTGAATTCTTAAAGCGCACAGCGATGATCCCTGTAGATGGATTGTTCGATATCGTGATCAGCACAGCAGGAGGCTATCCTCTTGACATTAATATGTATCAATCAGTTAAGGGCATCGCGGTGGCCGCCAATATTGTGAAGGATGGTGGTACGATCCTGCTGATAAGCGCATGTGAAGAAGGCTTGCCAGATTATGGTGAATATGGCGATATTATGCATGAGGCCGACACTCCACAAGACCTGCTGGGGATGATACACAGTCCTGGATTCTCAATGCAGGACCAATGGGATGCTCAAATCCAAGCCCAGATATGCCACCGGGCGAAGCTTCACATCTACTCAGAGGGTTTAACCAATGAAGAAATTCGTCAAGTCTTTGGTATTCCGTGTCGGGATGTAGAATTTACAGTATTAGAACTCCTAAAGGAGTACGGACCCGGGTCACGGATCGCTGTTCTTCCAGTTGGAGCACTCGCAATTCCCTATGTAAAAGGTACTTAGGGTAATCCGGAAAGATCAATATGAATTCTAAAGAAATCCTGAGCCGAAGTTTGTACCAATTTCATGGTTATTCTTTTCATGTTGATAAGAGTTTCGTGAGGAGCGGTGCATGAGTAATTTACAAACCACGATCTTGGATATCACTTTTCCAAATCCTTTTATCTTGGCCTCCGGTCCGCCTACTGCAAAAGGGTCAATGGTCGTCGAGGCCTTCAAGGCGGGATGGGGTGGGGCGGTTCTGAAAACCATTGGGATGGTCCCGACCATACCCCCCAGCCCGAGAGTGCATGCTATGAGATCGGGCAAAGTGAAATGGGGCTTTCTCGATATTGAGCTCATCAGTGAGATGACGGTCGATCAATGGGGGGATCAGATCGATATGATCCGTGATGCCTTTCCGAACCGCCCCATCATCGCCAGCATTATGGGCGAGGATAACCCAGATAGTTGGCAGGAGGTCGTGCGCCGGATTGAACCCCATGGCGTGAATGCGTTTGAGATGAACGCCAGTTGCCCAAATTTCGCCGCTGTTGAAGAACGAGGGAGCAAGTTAGGGCAAGATCCAGAATCACTTGGTCAGGCGGTGAGTTGGGTGAGGGAAGCCACAACCCTACCCGTGATCGTTAAACTTACACCAAACGTCACCGACATTCTGCCTTTGGCACAAGCATCAGTGGATGCCGGGGCGGATGCATTTTGTGCCGGTAATAGTCTTTCCGGCATTGGTGGGATCGACCTTGAAACATTTTCGCCGCTGCCCTCGGTCGATGGCATTGGCATCGTTGGTGGATATGGCGGACCCGGATTAAGGCCTGTGATGCTTCGGATTACGGCTGAGCTTGCTCAATCCACGCCACTCCACATATTTGGATGTGGTGGAGTCTCAAAATGGCAGGATGCTCTTGAGTACCTTGCATTAGGAGCGTCTGCCGTGCAAATCTGTACCGCCGTGATGTGGGAGGGCTTCCAGATTATCGAAAAACTCACCAATGGCTTCACAAAGTATTTGGAGAAGCATCAATACGATTCTTTGGGAGAGGTTCAAGGGAGAGCACTACCGGAAAGCGCATAGAAAAGACATTCATAATTTTCCTGTTGATCGAAACCATGGTCGTTAGTGGGTTTCTCAGGTTGAGGAGCGGTTGATGGCAGTATTAAGTATTAAGTTCTTGGGTATTGATTTTCCTAACCCCTTTATTCTCGCCTCGGGACCTCCCACTGCAGACTCAAGTCAAATTATCGGTGCTTTCCATTCCGGCTGGGGTGGGGCGGTCTTGAAAACCATCAGCCTTGTTCCCTCGAAACATCCTGCCTCGGAAGTACTCACAATTAGATCGGGTCGTCTCAGATGGGGATCTGTAGGTGTTGAATCGGTCAGCGACAAGAGTGTAGATCAATGGGGGGAGGAAATCGACCGCATTCGCGATTCGTTTCCAAATCGACCGCTTATTGCCAGCATTACAGGGGAGAACGCTCCCTCAAGCTGGATAGAGCTTGTCAGTCGGTTGCAGCAATTTCCAATCAACGCATTTGAACTGAATGCAGGTTATTCAAACTTCGAAGGTGATGTGGGATTTGGGACAGAATTGGGGCAGGACATACAGACATTGGCAAAGGTTGTCGATTGGGTGAAAAGTGCATCGGACCTGCCCTTGATCGTAAAACTTTCCCCGAACGTCACCGACATCATCCCCATCGCCCGTGCGGCAGTTGATGCAGGAGCGGACGCCTTTACGGCAACGAGCGGTCTTCTGGGCGTCGGCGGAGTTGACACTTATTCACTAAAACCTTTGCCCTGGGAGAACGGTGTTGGTCTCTCAGGGGAATACACCGGGCCCGGGTTAAGGCCAGTTGCGCTGCGCTGGACGGCACTCATCGCCAAATCCCTTTCAGCTCCGATCATTGGATGTGGCGGTGTATTCACATGGCAGGATGCGGCTGAATATTTCACCGTTGGTGCGAGTGCGGTTCAAATTCATAACGCCGCTATCTGGGAGGGAATTCAGATCATTGATGACCTTAAATCGGGATTTGAGCGATACCTCGAGAGAATGAAGTTAAGCACCCCAAGTGATCTCGTTGGTCGAGCATTACCACATATCGTTGGTTTCAACGATTTGGACTTAGATTTCAAATTAGTTGCCACATTAGATGAATCGGAGTGTATCGGTTGTGAGCTCTGCGTGCGCGTGTGTAACGATGGCGGGTTCCAGGCCATTTCGATGGTTGGCGATATTGCGAAAATTGATAATTCAAAATGTGACGGTTGTGGCTTGTGCATATACGTCTGCCCGCCAGATATTATGGAGATGGTGCCCAGGGATCAAATTGAGCGTTGAATTGGATGAAGTTTGGCTTTGTAACGTCAACCTATAAATAAACTCTGTAAGGAGGCATGAACATGGCCGTTGTAAAAGAACAGGAGTTGACTTCAGTGTACATCAGCATCGCAGAGGCACTTGGCGCTCCCTCGGAAGAGGCTGAAGTGTTTGCCAATTGCATGGTGAGGGCAGACCTCAGGGGGATGTATACACAAGGAGCTGCGATAATACCCTACTCGGTCTGGATGATAGAGGAACGGCTGATGAGGTTTGGCGTTCCATTTAAGATTATCAAAGATGAGCCGGGGTTGGCGCTGGTGGATGGTGGCTACGGTGTCGGGGCTGTCGTCGCAACCCGTGCCATGGATTTGGCAATAAAGAAGGCTCAAGCGGTTGGTGTCGGCTGTGTATGGGTGCAACATGGGGGCGACTTCATGATGACCGCCAACCATCCTTTACAAGCATTGGATCATGACATGGTCGGCATCACAATGCGTAATGAAAATCCACGAGTTGCGCCGTGGGGCGGAAGAGAGGCGTTCTTTTTCACCAATCCCATTTCCGTAGCAATCCCAACTGCAGAGGAACCGCCGATCGTCATCGATACCGCTGGGGGTTCTTTCTCAGTCGGTCAGACCGTAATGGCTGCCAGAGATAATAGGCTTATGCCTTCTCCACACCTTGTAACCAGCTATGGAAAATACACGGACGATCCAACAAAAATCGTTGCTGATCCTGCGGATCGCGAGTCGGGTTTTACTGGAGGCATCGTGACATTGGGGCACAAGGGTTTAATGTGGTCCTTGATTATCGAACTGTTCTCAGGATTGCTTGCCGGCGTGAACACCTCCAACTTTAACGATTACGAGCCGACGGCGGAGCGACCTTGGGATTCAGGTATGTTCCATATGGCGATCGATGTTTCCAAACTTCAGCCAATTGATGCATTCAAGGCAGCGACAGATGGGTTCGCTCGTGCGCTCCGAGCGGTGGAGCCTGCCGAAGGTTTCGAGAGTGTAATTGTTCCAGGTGATTTCGAGGCAGAAAATGAGAAGAAACGGAGAAAAGAGGGTATACCGCTCCGAGACGAGGA
>JAGLGG010000330.1 GCA_023144145.1 Anaerolineales bacterium
ATGACTCAAAATCCCCTCGAATTGCAGGTTGGAACAGCTCTTCGAAAGAAGAAATCAACCGTCGCATTGGCGGAATCTTGCACTGGCGGCCTCGTCGGACACCTCCTTACCCAAGTCCCAGGCTCTTCTGAATACTTGATGGGAGGCGTAATCGCTTACTCGGACAAAGCCAAAGAAGAGGTTTTAGGTGTAAGAGAGGAGACGCTCAAGCAGTACGGGGCAGTGAGCGCTGAGACTGCAATTGAGATGGCCCAAGGCGCACGTAAAGTGTTTCAAACAGACTACGCCGTTTCTGTGACAGGTATCGCAGGTCCTGCATCTGACTTATCAAACAAACCTGTTGGGCTGACATGGATTGCAGTGTGCAACGCTAACGACGTATGGACTGAATCCCATAACTGGGAAGGCAATCGGAGTGAGATTAAACAACAATCCGCTGAAGCTGCACTTGATCTCCTTCTCAAGGCAATTAGAGAAACGCTGTGAGTGATCCAATTTCGGTTGAGGCGATTTTTAATAAGAACGGCACGATCCAACCGAAAGCTTTTATGTGGAAAAATCTGCACTACATAATTGAATCTATTGGCCGCCAATGGAAAGAAAGCGACATCTTTCACATGCTCGTGATGGCTAATGGAGACCAGGTTTTTGAGCTCTCCTTCAATTCCTCGAGCATGTGCTGGCACCTGATCCGCAATCCTCAAGACTTTGGCAGACGCTGCTCCATTTAACCCATTAAACCTAAAACACATATGCTTATTAGATGTGCCCAGCATGAGTTCATGAAACTTTCCAGGTCGATTCTTCGTCTAAAGAGTAATTGAAGAACTCGGAGGATTGAGCCATGCGCAAAATGAAAAATTCAAGTGGATTATGCGTTTTGCAGATCGATAAGACATTTGCTGCAGAAAAAGAAGCTGCCCATAGAGAACAGTTAACTATTATGATCAGGTTGCGTGCCGCAACAAGTTCAAGTTTCAGCCCGGAAGTGTCTAATGCCTGGAACGAACGGCGTATCATACGCAAGCGAATTCAAGATTACGCATCGGTACATTAATGAATTTCCTGCGTTCCCATCAGATGATGAACCGTCCCAATATTGATGGTGCTGAAGTACACAAGGGAAGAGAGGCTCCGTGTCGAATGGAAGAAAACTACTGCTCCCTATGAGCGCATTGGCCATCTTGTTAGGGGCAACCAGCGTACTCCTGGTTCCAACACTTCTTCGCCAAACTAAAATACCCAAAGAATCTGAGTTCGTCATAAGTTTGGAACGGACAGCGTGCTTCGGACATTGTCCAATATATAAAGTCACGCTGGATAGTGATGGAAAAGTGACCTATTATGGTGAGATGTTCGTTGCAGTAGAGGGAATACAATACTCAACCCTTGAGCAGGAGGATTTACAATCGCTGGTTCGCGAATTTGAGAGAATCGACTTCTTCAGCCTAGAAGATCAATACACCGATATGGGTGCGACTGATTTACCTTCGGCCATCACCACCCTAATTGTTGACGG
>JAGLGG010000331.1 GCA_023144145.1 Anaerolineales bacterium
CCTGCTCCATGAATTAAGAGCAACGGCAGAGCCCCATTTTCTGGAGGTCCGCCGTTGAAATGCGAATAGGAAATTGTGGATTCTCCCAAAGCTATCTCACTCCTGCTCTTCGAGCCAACGCTCGGTCATCATCGCCGCGGCACAACCCTGGCCCACAGAGGTCGCAATTTGCCTGAAAACTGGGTCTTGAATTTCACCGGCTGCGAAAACACCGGGCACGCTCGTCATCATCTTTTCATCTGTGATCACGTACTCACGCTCATCCAAGTCCAACTGACCTTTAAAGAGCTCGGAGTTAGGGTAATGTCCAATAAAGATAAACACTCCATCGGTGTTACTTACACTCTGATCGCCTGACTTAACGTTGCTCAATTTTACTGACTCGACTTTGCCGTTCCCAATAATTTCATCCACAACAGTGTCCCAGACAAAGCTAACCTTTTCATTGGCAAAGGCCCTTTTCTTCAAGGCTTCGCCTGCTCTGAGTTCATCACGGCGATGTATCACTTTCACATGGCTGGCGAAACGTGTGAGAAAAAGCGCTTCTTCCATTGCGCTATCCCCACCACCGATGACAACAACATCCTTTTCGCGAAAGAAAAAACCATCACAGGTCGCACAAAAAGAGACCCCTCGTCCGATCATCTCTTCTTCACCAGGGACTCCCAGTCGTCGAGGTGATGCTCCTACACATAAAATGACCGACTCCGCTTCGAAAGATTCGCCATGTGTTTTAACTGTAAAAGGTGAACCATTCATGAAGTCAACCTCGACCACTTCATCAATGAGTAGACGCGCTCCGAAGCGCTCCGCTTGTTTTTGCATCAACTCCGCAAGCTCAGGTCCAGTTGTTCCTTCTGGGAAACCCGGGTAATTTTCAACCTCGTTAGTAATCGAGATCTGTCCTCCGAGTTGAGATCCTGATATCACCAAAGGATCCAGCGCGGCTCTCGCGGTATACAACGCCGCAGTTATACCGGCTGGGCCTGATCCGATGACAATGACTTTCTCTTTCTGCATATCGTCCTCTCTAGTTCTCCAAGATATTGTGTTAACTACTTATTTCTGGCGTTTCTCTTCGATTAAGTTCATCAAATCTGTCACGGTATACCTTAGCCACCATAACGGTGCTCTGGTTTTGATATGGCCACTTGCATCCATCAAAGGCCGGCGGCACGGATCATCAGGATCACCGGGTCTACACATAAGTAGTTCTGTGCCATCATTTGGACAAGGCATGGGTGATGCCTGGGCTTCTAGGCACTTGGGGCAAATATATACTTCTTCGAAAAATTCTTCAGTCATTTGTTGCCTCCGCAGATGATACCTTCTTTAAACTCGTGAATTCTCGCTCTCAAACTTAGTCCCCTCCTACGAAGCCTATTCCTTAACCCACGCGATCATGGCTAAGGACGATCCAATTAGCAACCCCCCAATTGACCAGGCTGGAATGCGTTTTAGTAATCCCAATATATCACCCCTGCTGAAATCAGGAATAACATGTTGATGTAAGGAAACCTTCATCAGAGCAATTACTATGGCGATTATACCGACAAGCGCTCCAGAAAGGGTCCCCGCAAGTGCTCCACGC
>JAGLGG010000332.1 GCA_023144145.1 Anaerolineales bacterium
GCGTCTTTTTAGACGCCCCACCGGGGCGCCTCTACGAACTTCCTTGAGGATCGAATAAGTTGGTGGGATTTAGGCCTCGGCGTAATGATCTTGATACCGGCAAGTCTCCCGTAAACTGCAGTAGTCGCACGATGTGCCCAGTTCGAGCATATCAGCCCCCATTCCCAGTATATGGGTCAGGGATTTTCTCGGAATCATGAGCATGCTTTCCGTGAGGGATACATCGATCTTATCGGAATCTAGCAGGTCGAAGATCTCGCGCTGTCCCACCTCAACTGTCCATCCAAGCATCCCAGGGCTTAGGGGGATGGAGGTCGATTGATTGAGTGAACTGGCTTGGTTTTCAAAAAAGTTACAGTTGGCGTTGGCCAAGATCTCAACAGCTGCTGACCCTAATCCATCCAATGCCAACCCCAATATCAGGTCTTCAGATGAAACTTCGTTCGATCGGTTCTCCAAGGCACTGCCAATTGTGCTGAGAACAATGACGACAGAAGAAGCAGGTCCCAAGTGCTGGGCGATGAGACTCCCAGTAAGCTCTGAGCCATTCTTTAAACGCAACTTCTCATGGCGTAATTCTTCTATTTCATAGCTTTCGTAGAGCACGCGCGGTTGAATAAGGTTCAAGCCCTCAGATAATGCCCATTCGGCAGCTTCAACAATTTTTGGGCTGCGCCCCCTGATCATTTGCGGATCTGCGCCCTGGCCACGCAGAACTTGATCAACGCTGATGCTCAGGTCCCAATCAGCTAGGATTGGCATTTATGACACCCTCCATGGTGGGAAGTAACCCAATTGTAGCAAGATAATGACAATGGGGAGAAAATCTCACATGTTTCCAAGATTTTTTCTCCCTTAATTGATGAAGCTTTAAAAATTGGAAATACTTTGATAAGAAAAGTTCATTCCGAATTCAGAGCTTTATTTCAAGTAGAGGGAAAAACCATCTACTTGGTAGACACGCACGCGACCCCAGGGCGATTCCTTAAACCAATACTCAACACCGCCTTGGGCAACTTGCTGGAAGGCCTGGGCAATTTTTAATATGATCATTGGCTCCAAAGGGGTCTGTCCGTGGGACGGAAAAACTTTGCTGATTTGAGGAACAAGAGAGCAAAGCAAGCTCAAACTGCGCACATAATCATCGAAATCAGAGTGGGGTAAGTGGGCATAAATTGGATCATCGTAAATTGTGTCGCCTGAAAATAAAAGACCCGCACTCTCCTCCCAAAGGCAAATACTCCCTGGTGAATGTCCGGGTGTGTGGAGAACCTGGAGGGTACGATTGCCAATGGTCAGGGTATCCCCATCCTTCAATTGGCGATTTGGGCGAGAGGGTTTAATCGAATAGGTTTCGGGGCTGAAACCCACCGGCGGAGGTTTTATGAACATCTCCGGCTCAACCCAATACTGAAGCATTTCCGGGTTGTGTCCACGCTCTAAATGTCGGGCTTCGTTTTTGTGGATGGCGATTTTTTTGAAACGATGATTACCTCCAACATGATCGAAATGGGAATGAGTGTTGACAACCTCCACGGGGTTTTGCGTGATTTTTTCAACAACTTCTTTAATGTTCGAGATGCCTAAGCCGGTGTCGATGAGCAAGGCTTCCTCATTACTCAAAACCAGGTAGGAACAAACTCCCTCCATATGATAAGGTTCTTGGATACACCAAGTCCCTTCTTCAAATTCATCTACAACGAACCAATCGTTCACGAAACATAACCTGTTCGAGAGTTTCCTCGTCTTACCCACGTCGCCCAAGGGGAGAGGGGAGATCCTTTTCCCCCCCCTCGGCCACCTTTTCATTGCGTGCATCGTCGCGATCTCTCGGCAATCCGCACATAACATAATGGTCGCTCTCAACTTCATCAAGCACAGGCACCATAAGGCGGCAATTCTCAACAGCTTCCGG
>JAGLGG010000333.1 GCA_023144145.1 Anaerolineales bacterium
GTAAAGGGAAAGACCTCGTCCACATCATCCCAGGATCCATTGCTCTCATAATAGCGCGCTAGTTGTGAGACGAAACCTTGTCGGTTTTGATCGAAAAGAAAATCACTAAAGCGATCCGCGGTCGAAAGTCCGGCAAAAATCGCCAAAAGCGCAATGCCTGTCAATCCAACTGCGAGAAAGGCTAAAATGAACTTTAGGTATAGAGAGCGCATCAATCCTATTCCCTTCTAAACCTGTACCCTACCCCATAAACGGTCTCAATATAATGTGGATTTCTAGGGTCCTGCTCAATTTTTGCCCGAAGGTTTTTAACATGCACATCAATCGTTCTCTCATAACCCTCAAAAGCCGTGCCCTGTAATCGATCAAGTAGATCTAACCTGGAAAATGCCCTACCAGGGGAAGATAACAATGCCGCAAGAAGATCAAACTCTGAGGGTGTAAGGTCTACAAAATCCTCACCAACCTTAACAAAATGGCTTTCGCGGTCAAGCGTAATATTGCCCTCCCGCAGAACCTGGGCCCTGGGTTCAGCTATTCCTGTCCTGCGAAGCACCGCCCGGACGCGCGCAATAAGTTCGCGCGGCCGAAATGGTTTAGTGAGGTAATCGTCTGCACCAAGTTCTAAACCGATGACTTTGTCATCATCTTCAACCTTAGCCGTGAGAAGGATTATGGGAGTCTCCCTTTCCTTTCGATGAAGACGCATAAACTCATAGCCATCCATCTCAGGCATCATAATATCAAGGATAATGAGGTCCGGTTTTTCCTGCCGTGCAGCAAATAACGCCTCGCGCCCATTGCTCGCCTTCACGACCTTATACCCCTCCTGCTCTAAATAGGCTTCGACGACGGAAACCAACCTCGTTTCATCGTCGACAACCAAAATAGTCTTTGCCATTACCACCTCATCATTCTACAGATTGATTTCCATTTTCGCGGAACGCTTCGTCTCGCTATGCCTCACATTACTCTTATCTCATTATAAGATTATCAAGGAAATATGAATAAATTATGAAGATTATGTGCACTGAAATACTTAACCACCTCAAGAACTCCTGTCCTCATGATGATTCAAATTTATCAGGTTCAACTCGAATTTGAAAATCCTTGAACACTAATGGCCTATGCCTCAATTTTTGATTCAAGCAGTTCAATCAAAGGATCCAAGAGAAAACTATTGAAACGACTGCCAATACCCTGAGAACCGCCTCTTTCTGCTCGGGCCGTAGCAATGGCATCTGGATCAAGATCCCCCCCAAATCCTCCAGGTCCCTGGCCGCCTCGTCCTTCCTCTCCAGGGATACCGCCACCCGGAAACCCTCCGGGACCACCATCAGGAAAACCATCACCATCCCCTTCACCTCGGCCGAAGCCACTAAAATCCTCTGGCACAATTCCCAGCACCTCTGCCATGCTGAACATGTCTTCCAGGGAGAGTTCCAATCCCATAATGGTATTCAATTGGTCATCGGTCATCGTGTCTCGAATTTGTTTAACCAATGCGTCCATTTCCTCTACAGCCACGTTATCACTGCTGCTCAAGCTACGAAAAGCCTTCCACAGGATCACCAATTCAGCGGCTTGTTCGGAAGCCACCTCTTCTTCGGTGCCCTCCAGAAGAAAAGTGCCCACCATCAATTGCACGTTATCCTGCAAGCCTTGAGCACCCCGTTCAGGCGATGGCGTTTCACTGAATTCCGCATCAACCCCAGATGATTCTACTCCTTGCGTAACTTCATCCTGTGCTGGCTCTGAGCCGCAAGCGACCAGCACAAAGATCATCAACAACCCAAGTATTACTAAACTCAACTTCTTCATAGCTCATCTCCATTATGGTTTCTGTCTACTGTCTACTGATTACT
>JAGLGG010000334.1 GCA_023144145.1 Anaerolineales bacterium
CTTGGTAGCCGCCAACCGGGACGTAAAGGAAATATAAGCCCGAGAAGCCTGCCACCAATGCTGAGAGAAAAACACCAGCATCCAATATCCAATTTAAGCGTGTCGTCCGTGATAACCCCATTATTTCACCTCATAAAGTATTCAAGTTATTACGTCAATATTAGAAGGACGATTCGAAGAAGTTATGAAGATTTTCAATGAAGCTTATGAAGGAATCGAAGCGGGGAATTCTTACCAACGGTCTTTCGGGATGGAGCATTGAATGGAATGATAGTTTTTCAACAAGGATTATCCGGAAACAGCCTTGATGATCTTCCGACTTCTTTCAACCGCCGGTTTGTATAAAACAAATGGAAACGCCGGTCTCAACTGAAGTGAGACCGGCGCTCACGGTCAGGGCTCCAGGCGGTGCAAACCACATTGCCCTGACTTTGCGGCGTTTATTGTATAGATAAATAAAAAGGTGTCAAATCGAAAAATAGTACTCCAAAACGCATCCAAGATGGTTATTACAATTCTCAAATCCAGACACAGAGAAACACTTCAACGCTGCCCTGGAAACGATGTGTACATATTTTTTGACTCATTTCATGAACCGAGAGAACAAAGAAAAGCAAGACCGGAATGCCCGATCGATGTTGTCCGGCTAACCTACTGGATATCCTATGAATATTGGGATTAACTCTATGGTTCGCTCGGAATAAGCGTGAGTGCCTGAACCCTCTTTCTATTGAAGAGTAGAGCCGGGGCATCCGCCTGCGATTTCGGGAACAGGATTGATTGGATTCTTGCATCATACAACGGAGTAAAGAGGCTGTCCCCCTCAAATATCACCGTGCTGAATTCAAACCTGCCTACGCTGTGGATCTTCCCATAAAGTTCGAAACCTTCGAGGAGAACTCGAACCGAATGAGGGAAAGGTTTCGTGTACCCGGCCCGCACCAAGCTAGTTGGACCAAGCCCGGTGCGAGTCCCAACCAATATTGCGGCGATCTCGCTCTTGACCAACCACATCCTGCCGAAACGTTCCGCCGATTGAGAGCGCTTGAAAAGCGTGCTCAGTTCACCTGCTTCGATCTCAATTGACGATTCCGTCGGCATGTTGATGTGGCTGAATAAGCCTCTTGCCCCCGGGTCGATCATTCCCGTGATCCAATGTGAGGAAGTGATAATATCCACTTCAATGGATTTCCTCGTTGCCATCGCTAACTCCAGACCTTGTATGAATTGTGCAACGACCTGGTGGGAACGAACCATAATCCCGTCCTCATTCTAGGTCAGTTTAGCGCCGTATTCAACTGCTACCGCGCGAACAGGTATGGGGTTATGATTCAGTAGAGAGATATGACTCTGATGAATAAGCGGGGAAAAGCGAGTGTACGATTAGGAATTCTTGGTGGGGCAGCTTTGCTTTTCCTCGTAGTATTCATTTATTTCATCAAGTTGCAGGTCGGAAAATATGATTTAGACTCCATGAACAACCCTCCACTCAATGCACAGCAAGTATCACGCATTGGGCTTTTAGAAGCCTATAAAACCTGGTCTGGTGGGTCAGCGACCTTCCTCGATCTTCGCCCCAATTCTGCGTTCACCAGAACGCATATCCCTGGAGCGATCTCGATCCCCGCAGAAGAACTAGAAAGCCTTTACCTCAAACTGCCCGACGACCGAACGATCATCACCTACTGCGATTACCCGTTAGAGGAATCCAGCGCACAAGCTGCCCTATTCCTAATTACGCGTGGATTCCCAAATACGATGCCATTGCGCGGCGGCATAGAAGGTTGGATTCAATCCGGGTATCCTATTGAACCCTAAAGAGCAAGCACTTAATTGACGTGCTGTATCCTTGGATCGATACAATCCTTCATCATATATTCATCAGTGCTGCTTAAGCGCTTGACCGGTGCCTTGATGCCGTTAATTGGGGGGATGAACCCAGGGGAAACTTGGTCAATAACTAACTTAACCTTACCAACAAATATATTGAAACATAAAGAGGTTCTCCTGGATTACTTTGCTCGTCTTCTGATTGAGCCCTACATCTGGTTCTCTGTGGAATGAGGTGATCAATTTAATGACCTGGTCTCACACCTGTCTTCACATAGCTCTGCAACTCGTATACAGTCATTCTTTCTATTCCCAATTTTTTAATCGTTCTTCCCCTAATCC
>JAGLGG010000335.1 GCA_023144145.1 Anaerolineales bacterium
TTGGTTGGGCAACTGGATGTTGTTAGAACCTTGCTGAGATCTACTTATTCCCTCCAGCTTCAAACTCGTCAAGAACCAGGCCCATTAGCGGCTATTGAGGCAATGAGGGCAGGCTGCATCGTTTTGGCAAGCAAGGTCGGTGCTTACATTGATTATGTAGAAGATGGCCTAGATGGATTTCTGTTTGAAGGTGATCCTAATAAAGAAGAAATTCTAAATGCTGTCATTAATAAGATAATTCAGCTACATGCATCGCCTATTGAGCGAAAGAACATGCAATTCAATGCAATTACAGCACATCGTTCTTCATTGTCTCAGGCAAAAGAATGGGTTTTACATTGGAGCTCTGTCCCTTAATCACCATCAAGATTCTGGAGCGGTAATTTCATTTTGGCTGGTCCGTCTAGTATAAACAGAGAAAAATCCGTCATGAGAATTCTTGTCGCTGGATATTTCGGATATCAGAACGCAGGTGATGAAGCCATCCTGGCGGAGACGCTTTATAGCATACATACGATCGATGAAAAGATAGATATTTCAATTGTTGGAGGCGACGCCGACTACATAGAGGCTGTCTACGGTGTAACAGGAATATTATGGAAAGACTCTGATGCAATTATTGAAGCTATTTTAGCTGCTGACATGTGCATTCTTGGTGGAGGCGGGTTGATCCAAGATTATTGGGGATTTGATCTCGATGAACTCATGACACCTTCCCACGAAGGCCTCTCTGCCTACCTCTCGATCCCACTCCTATCCCATCTCTTGGGTAAGCCATGTATGCTGCACGCAGTCGGCGTCGGACCACTCCAAACCGCAACCGCAAGAAGGATTGTTGCTGAAATACTCTCCTTATGTGATGTCATTTCGGTAAGAGATGAGTATTCTCACCGTCTCTTATCAGATATCTTTACGGAGACGAAACTTCAAAAGAATATCGAAATTACTGCCGATCCAGCATTCAATGTCAAAGTTGGAAGCGGTAAGTTAGATTTTGAAGAATTGGAGGGGATTGACTTTTCGGATGAGAACCTCCTTGGCGTTAATCTCAGACATTGGGATCGAAGTCGAGCCCAATACGATTGGGAGAAAGATGTAGCAAAAGCCCTGGATCGATACCTTCTGGAAGAAGATCGACAGTGTATTTTTCTTCCTTTTCAAATATGGAACCATGATCATCAAACAAACGATTTATTAGTACTCGAAAGGGTGCGGGATTATATGGAGCGGAGGGATCAGGTAAGGTTGATCAGCCGCGTCTTCTCTCCTGAAACTCTTTGCTCACTGATAGGTAAGTGTTCCGGATTCTTGGGTATGCGTTACCATTCCATCCTGTTTGCTCTAAAAGAGCAAATACCTGTGTTGGGTCTTGCTTACGATCCCAAAGTTGCCGAACTCCTGAGTTCAGCCGGCAAGCAATTATCGATAGTTGAACCGGATCGATGGGATGTTGAATCGATATTGGCCGGCCTGAACGATCTACCTGGACGCAAAGTCCAAACGGATGTCCAACCAGAATTCCACAAGACAGTTAATAAAGGCATCAAGAAAAACACACTTCTTTTGGAGCGATTTTTAACATCTCAAGATCAAGGAAAACCAAGGATTGATCAAAGAGTCCTCGGGATTTTGATAGCAAAACAAAAAAGAATTCCAACCTTACTAGAAAAAATAGCAGCTAAAGATAAGGAAATCAGAGATGGGCTTTCTGTGATTATGGATTTGAGAAGGGAAACCGTCGAATTCCGAGAAAAAGCAGCTGATCCCAGCAAATCTGTCGAGATGTTAAATCGCGATATCGAGGAACTCAAAGTAAAGAATGCTGAAGATGTTCTCGTTAAGCAAACATTAAAAAGGGAATTACACCAAGAACGTTCATTGCGTGAACAAGCAGAGAAAATGCACCTTACTGTGGCGGATTGGTATGCCCAAGAAAAGAGGGTGTGGTCAGCGATGCGATCTACGCTAGGCTTCAAGCTCCTCTCAAATACCTGGCGACTAGGCAAGATGATCCTTCCGGATGGTAGCAAACGTCGGAGGGGCTACTTCATACTACGGAAATGGTTTTCCCGGATGATTAGACCCTGGGAACCCAGGGCGAACTCTTTCTGGCGGGGAGCGACAACAACCGTCAGCTCGGATGACTCCAGACCTGAGAGCGAAGGTTTGTCGATCGCACTGAAACGTCTACAAGGACAACAAGCCACAGAAGATAACTCGAAAATAGTCATCATTCAATCGACGACACCCTGGAGTCGGTTCGATGGACAGCGATCAGCCCAGTTCGCGAATGAGTTTGCTTCGAGAGACAATACGGTTCTTTATTCGTACTGGAGATGGAAGAAGGATCGACAGTTACCTTCCTTTCCATTAGATCACAATATGCTCCATCTCCCGTTGGAAGAGTTCCTTGAATCTCAGGAATTAATACTCAAGGAGAATTCTGAGAGAGAAGGGTTGCTCATCTTCGAGTACCCGTTCCCAGGATTCTTTTCAGTGTTAGCTTCTTCGGGTGGCAAAGGCTGGATCACGATCTACGACATCGTCGATGACTGGCAGGATTTTCACCGTGCAGGCCAGGCCCCCTGGTTTGATCATGACTTTGAGAAATACATGGTGAATAGTGTGGATCTCGTCGTTGTAACCAATCAACAACTCGCTGAGAAGGCACGGGAGTTGGGTGCTGAAGAAGTGTTGATGGTCCCCAACGGCTACCGACCAGGTGTCAATGAAGTTCGCAATCAGGTGCAGCTTTCGCGTGGGGATGTCACCTTAGGATATTTTGGCCATCTGGCCTCAGCATGGTTTGACTGGGATCTCGTACGCGATGTTGCGAAGGTGAAGCCGGATTGGGTGTTCCATCTCATTGGAGAGGTCGATCAGGCTGGAGTGCCCATGTTGCCAGAGAATATCATCTATCATCCTAGAATGCCTCAGCAGGGTCTGGCAGCATATGCGCAAAATTGGGATATAGGCATCATTCCCTTTAAAGACATCCCCCTCGCCCGAGCAGCTGATCCCATTAAGGCTTATGAATACACCGCCATGCGATTACC
>JAGLGG010000336.1 GCA_023144145.1 Anaerolineales bacterium
GCCTGTGAGTATTTACGGGATCAAGGCGTCATGATCGAGATTGAACCCCTGAACTATGGTGTAGTACGCATGTTTTATGTGCGCGATCCGGCAGGTGTGATGATCCAGTTGATTCAAATGCTGGAATAAGTGAGAGAGCAACACTACAGGAGAATGTCATAATGAAAAGCTCTGGAACAACCGTCATCAACGCATGGAACGAATGGGATCCACTAAAGCACATCATCGTGGGTCGTGTAGATAAAAGCAGTACCATCTCGCCGAAAAAGGAAAGCCCACTCGGCATTCCCAATTGGGGGGACATATTTCATACCATAGGCCCGGTTGGTGAAGAGAATTTCGAGAAAGCCCACGAGCAGATCGAAGCACTCGCAACCCTGCTGGAAAAAAGGGGCATCCGTGTCGATCGCCCAACGTCAATGGATTTCAGCCAGGAATCGCAGACTCCGGATTGGGTGCACGACACCATGTTTGGCGTAATGCCTCCCCGAGATATTTTGATCTGTTTTGGGAACGAAATACTGGAAACGACGATGTCCTTTCGGGACCGGTGGTACGAGTATCTCTGTTACCGACCCTTGCTCGAAAGCTATTTTAAGGAAGATCCCAATTTTGTGTGGGAAGCAGCGCCCAAGCCGCGCCTTACCGAAGAAACGTATGAACCAGGATATTTCCATAACTATGAAAACGTATGGACACAAGAGGAAAAGGAAGCGCGTCATAATGCACAGAAGTGGTGGCTGACGGATAAGGAGCCTCTTTTTGATGCGGCCGACATGATGCGCTATGGCAAGGACATCTTCGTACAGCCCTCCGTGGTCACTAATGCTCCCGGCATCGATTGGCTGCGGCGCCATTTGCAGCCCAAGGGATTTCGCCTGCATGAAGTGAATTTCGGGGGCGACACACAATCGATACACATCGACTGTCAATTTTTCAGCCCGCGACCGGGCTTATTGATCCAAAGCCCCAATACCCCTCCCACCACACCGGAGTTTCACGAGTTGTTCAAGGCAAATGGTTGGGAGGTCGTGGTGGCGGATGCTTCCTCGGGCGAAAAACCCGATCCCAGCTTTTGGCTGGCTTATAATGTGCTTTCACTCGATCCGAACACGATTTGTGTCGAAGCGGCAGAAACCCGGGTGATGGACCAATTGGATAAGATGGGGCTCGATGTCATCCCGCTTGAGTATGCCAATGTCGGTCCTTTTGGCGGGGGCTTGCATTGCTCGACGGTGGACATCTTCCGCGAAGGGGACTGCGAGGATTACTTCCCCAAGCAAATAGAGGGGTATTAAATCGGCGGATAACCAATCGCGCGCCCCTACGCCTAATCAGCAGTAGGCCGGGTCTCCGTGTGAGCGAAGCTCACATTCCCGACCGGACGGATCAATTGGAGATCTTCACCAATATGAAGCAAATGAATGTTTTGGGTGCAACCTGAGCGCAGCTCAGGCTGAATTCTGCACCCCTACAAAAACGTGTTGACCATAATGAGGGTTCAAGCTAAACGAAGTTAAGCCAACCGCCCAAGATGCTCCTTGAAGTGTTCGTGGGGGTGAATTAATTCTAGGATTTTTAAAGTCCAATGTAGGGGCAACGCGTGCAGATGCACGTCGCCAGTCGCCCTTACTGCATTCTGAGGTGTGGGCACCATTGGGCGCAATAAATTGCACCCCTACAAAAACGTGTTGACCATAATGAGGGTTCAAGCTAAACGAAGTTAAGCCAACCGCCCAAGATGCTCCTTGAAGTGTTCGTGGGGGTGAATTAATTCTAGGACTTTTAAAGTCCAATGTAGGGGCGAAGCATTTGCGGGAGATCGATCGTCTTACGCATAGCAAAAGTTGAGTGCACTTCTCAGGCCGAATGCTTCGCCCTCTCGCTCACCCATATAAACTACTCCGACGTTTCACCCGAAACGAGCAAACTCACGCTCGGTTGTTTCAATTTGAGATGGCGCAGTTGAAGTGAAAATCGGACTTTCTCAATGCCAGAGATCGTCTGAATGCGCTCGATGAGAAGTTCGGTCAGGTGAGCGATATCTCGGCAGCGAATTTCCACGTGGAGATCGAAATCGCCTGAAAAAAGGGCCAACCACGAGACCTCAGGAAAAACAGAAATGACCTCCGCAACCGCTTCAACCTGACCGGGTTGGCAGTTGATGAAGAGCGTTGCGCCGACTGTGATCCCGACCCGTAAAGGGTTGAGAAACCCCAGGACTGTGAGCACTTGGTCGTCGATTAACCTGTTCGCTCGGGTGCTGATTGTTGATACCGTAACGTCCAGGTCGGCAGCGATATCGGAGAAGGACTTGCGTCCATTCTCTCCAAGATGGGTCAAAATTGCGAGATCTAACTCGTCTAAGGGTAATTTTCTTGATGGCTTCATGGGGCATATTCTCCATTGGGGGGCTTAGTTCTGGAAATCAGACAAGAGCATTTTTACACTCGGTTGCTTGACCTTTATTTCGCGCAGCAGTATGGATGTACGTGTATCTCTTATGCCGCTTATTGGTTGCAACCGGTTTAGAAGAAGCTCGGTTAAATGATCCGTATCCCGACATTGAACTTCAACAGACAATCCAAAATCACCCGTAATCATGATGACTGCTAAAACCTCTGGAAATTTGGCAATCTCCATGCCCACCCTCTCAATTTCAGTGGGTTTCGCAGAAACAAGGATGAGCGCCGGCACATTGAAACCCACTTGATGGGGGTCAAGAAACCCGTGAATGGAAAGGATTTCCTCATCAATCAACCTCTTCAAGCGGTTGCCGACCGTGGAAACGGTGACACCAAGATCAGCAGCGATGTCAGATAAGGATTTCCGGCCATCTTCTTCAAGGTGGGCAAGGATGGCGATATCCAATTCGTCTACGAGAAGGTTTTGAGATTTAGTCATTTAAATACCCTTCTATAAATATATTAATAAACAATAACCAACAATGGAAATATTATAATAAACTTGACTTAATCGCAATAATATTATAACATATATCCGAAATGATTGCAAATTATTGTCGGAGGGTCGCTTTTAGTTGTAAGATGAACTAACTTTACACCCAACAATGGAGTAAAAAAATGAATTTCACTCGACAGGATTTGATCAAACTTTATCGAAATATGGAGCGGGGGCGAAGGTTCAACGAGGCGATTGTGGAACTGTGCAACAAAGCGGATTTGCCACGCATGTGGACCTCGAGTGTTGGCCTGG
>JAGLGG010000337.1 GCA_023144145.1 Anaerolineales bacterium
GTCAATCACTCCTACGCAAATCACTATGACCAGTTGATGGAATCGGGCCTCTACGACGCCTTGGTTGAGGCCGGCTTGCTCATTCCCCATAAAGACGTCACCAGTCAGATCGACATACTTGAAGGCGGTTACAAAGCAATAAAGCCGGAACCGATCCAATTCATATCCTATCCTTATGAGTGGGCATTCAGCCAACTGCGTGATGCTGCATTGACCACTTTGAAAATCCAAAAACGCGCGGTCAAATATGGTATGTCGCTCAAGGATAGCAGCGCTTACAACATTCAATTCCACCATGGGCGTCCGCTCTTAATCGATACTTTATCTTTTGAACCATTGGATGAGGGAAAGCCCTGGGTCGCTTATCGTCAATTCTGCCAACATTTCCTTGCGCCTCTGAGTCTGATGTCACATCGTGATGTACGGCTTGGAAACCTTTTACGCACCTACATCGACGGCATCCCCCTGGATCTGGCAAGCACCCTGCTGCCGACTCGGACGCGATTGAATTTGGGACTGCTGTTCCACATTCACCTTCACGCCTCAGCCCAAAAGCGCTTTTCCAGCACATCAATCAAATCTGAAAACATCCAAAGGCGCAGCTTGGGTCGCTATGGCCTTGAGGGCATAATGGAGGGTCTAGAAAAGGCGACAATGAATTTGGGCTGGGAGCCCAGCGGGACTGAATGGGGAGACTACTACGATTTCCATGGATATGATTCGGAGTCTTTTGCTCGCAAAACGGCGCTCGTCGAAGAGTTTCTCGACCAATTGAACCCAACGAGTGTCTGGGATCTGGGCGCGAACATTGGTACGTTCAGTAGGCTCATGAGCGATCGAGGCATTCCAACTATCGCCTTCGATTTCGATCCGGCTGCTGTTGAAATGAACTACAGGAGATGCGTTGAGCAATCCGAAGCCCATCTTCTGCCCCTGGTTATGGATCTCACCAATCCAAGCCCGAGCATCGGATGGTCGAATCAAGAGAGGCAATCTCTGCTAGAGCGAGGTCCTGCAGATTTAGTACTCGCATTGGCGTTGATGCACCATTTAGCAATTTCTAATAATGTTCCCTTTGATGATTTAGCCAGCTTCTTCTCAGTTATTAGTCGCTGGTTGATCATCGAATTTGTGCCCAAAGAGGATCCACAAGTGCAAAGGTTACTGGCAAGTAGAGAGGATATTTTTAGGGACTATTCAATCGAGGTATTTGAGAAGATGTTCAACAAGAGTTTCAAGGTTCATCGGAAGGAAGTTGTAGCCAATTCAAACAGAACTCTTTTCTTGATGGAAAAACGCGATCAATAGCCTCCCCATCCGCCCTGGCGTAGTTTGGCACGAGGGAAGATTTTCAAGAACTTATTCGTCCATTATCCCAATGCTGTAATCCTATATTTCTGCTTGGAATCTAGAAAGTGCACGTATCCAATTGATCGGTTACATCTTCAAGCTGGTAGATGCTGTTCCACAATGAGAAATAGCTTCTATCTTCGATAATCCCCAATTCTGTCTGGAACAAGTAATCGAGCACAATTCGAAAGCTATTTACTGGGGTTATCGATGCATAGGTTTCATCTATGGCGGATTCCGGCATGTAGTACGCATTGAGAATCGACATTCGCTCCTTGAAGCAATTTTCCTCCATGAAGTCCCAATTGAGATACGCGCCGGGACCATGATCCCCCTGCAGGATGATTATTGGCTTCCTCTCGGAATTGGCGATTATGCCGTCAATCGCAGCAACTAATTTTTTGTTTAAAAATGTTATTTGTCCACGATATCCTTCGATATATTCTTGCGTGGTGCCGTCGTAATAATTTCCCTCCCGAAAGCTCTTCGGCGGGATTGGCTCTCCATCTGGACCAAACACAAAGGGCGGATGGGGAAGCAAGATATGAGCAAATACATATTTAGGCGACTCGATGTCGGGCATCTGCGCCAGTATATCCAAATTTGTGAGGAGCCGATTCCGGTACCAAATCGGATGAACAACATCCATCACAACCGCGGCAGCTGAATTTGTGAGCCACATGGTTTCAAAATTATTTAAAGGATTTCCCTCGTTGAGATAAACATCCGCGTCTACAAATTCGGTTACGTTATACCCACTTGCCAGGGCGACAATTTGGTAACCGGATTGGGTGAGCACATCCCTCAATCTGCTATGCTTTATGATTTGCACCAGGGGACCTCTGCTGGTGGAGCCGCCTTTCAACTCCTCTGCCAAATCGTTTATATAGTCGAAATTCATTGAAGACGATAAAGAGAGCGTGGTCTGTCCATAATTGCTGTGGCTTTTTTCGGCGACGTAAAACCCTCGATCGCTTAATAAACCAATAAATTCCGAATTATCATAACCATATAGTTCCTGGAGCACATCCGCCCTGCCATACCCATCAACTACGATGTAATAGATGTCAGGCAATTCCTGCTCGCCGACTACCGGCAATGCTATTGGAGTGAATGCATCTTGAGAAGCAGCATCTGAAACGCGTGCGCTTTGCAGTGCGAAATTTAGAATCTGAATGACCGGAAAAACCAAGGCAATTATCGAAACAATGTTCAAGAATTTCGTCACGCCCTCCGCTCTTACGGAGGTCATTTTGCGAATGATCCACCACGTCCCGATAATCCAAATTGAGGACCACATTGCCAGGAGTAAATCGGCCCGCCCTAGTAGAACTCCCCAAATCTGCTTCCCTTCAATCAACCGGAAGATATGGCCCCAAGAGAAGAAAAGCACCAGAATTAACGTGCACATAAGGCCTGCCTTCCCCCACTTTCTTACCAGCAGAAAACCCAACAGGCATAGAAACGCTGCTGCAGCCAGTACCCACCCAAACGAGCGCAACACATCATTTAATTGAATTTGGTCGATGTTGATCGAGATCAATGACACCAATGGATACAAACTCAATAAAAATGGATGGATTACTAAAGTTTTTCTCAGGTTCGTCGTCACATAAAACCTTTCTTGAATTCTCTTCAAACTTAATGCTTCACCCGGTCAAACAACGAAGCGCCGAAGGGGATTTTCTACCACAAAGAACAATGTCGCAACCAGGCTATTAAATACGATCGATTGTTCTCTCTTCCTCACAAGCAGATCTGAATTATTTCGATCCCGAGAGCTCGATGTCCATGCTGAACAAGAGCGCCATTGCTTCAGGCAAAGAGAACTTGGCTTTTGTCAGGGTGTTTTTTGCCGGGTTTATGTCGTAATTTTGAGCGTTTCGCAAGTCCGCCTCTGTCATGTTTGTGTTAGTGAACAAGCTTTCGGCAAAGTTTGTACCTGAAAGGTTCGCCTGAAAGAGATCCGTATCTCGAAAATCGACATCGGTAGCCATGCAATCCTTGATCGAAATGCCTTTTAGGTGCAGTCCAATGAATGTTGAGTGATTAATCGAGCACTCCAGGAAACTCAAAGGCTCCCCAATCAAGCTTGCAGACCAATTTGCCAGAGTCCAATCCACTCCCATAACCTTCGAATTCACGAAGCGGGTGCCAGAAAAAGTGGAGCCCGTCACCCGCATCAGGCTCAAGTCACATCCCTCAAACACACAGTTGTTGAACTTGCAGTTGAGGAATTCGGTCTCTGCGAAAGAGCAGAGCACGAATGAACAGTCATAGAACTCACCCCCAGATATTTGGTTGCGGTCCAAGTGAATTTCTCCAAGGGTTAGATCATTGTATTGAGTATCCGATCTTATTTCAGACATAAATTCCCTCTCACTTTTTGACCGTGTCTACAACAAATTTCATTCAAAGACGATTTGATAGTCTCGCTATCTTCTCGAGCATAGCCAGAGGCGTGATAAAGCTTGGAAGGGGGTTTAAAATGAAACATCCCCTAAGATATCGCATTTAGAGGGTGAATCATAACTGTTAACTCTATCGGGTTATCACGCTGATCAATGTTCTACAGCACGAATGGTTTTTCTATTGTGCCAGCAATGGAGTAGGTTCTTATTCTACGATTATGTGCCAGTCAATTCCCCCATCAAATAATCCGGACTCGCAATTACGAAATAAATGCTGCGATAAATGATGCAATCCCTGCAAGGAAGAAGCCTATCGAAGCAATCCTTGATCGGTCGACATTTTTCTTATTTAATGATTCAAGATATTTTTCGAAATCATTCTGCAACTCATAGAAGATGTTCATCTCCTCTGGCTCGGGCTCTGTTTCTAGTTTGCTTTGCTGTCTATCCCGTATCACAAAAGAGCGCAATGGTTTCTGTGAGTACTGGTAAAAGACAATCGCAAAATAGAAAAAGGTGAGCCCAATGGCTAACCAAACCCAAGGTAGCATTGTGTTTCCTCCTTGATTAACTACAGCTTTTAAAAGCAACAGCCGCCATCTGCAAGACTACTCCAACCCAGACACGTTTCTGCGTAATTTTTACGTAAAAAGCGGCTTGGGTTCAACTACCAAGTGCAACAACAGGTGAATATCTAAAGAATACCTGATGTGGTGATTTGAATCCAAGACATTTTCTGGGTCGGTTGGTCAATCGATCCATTAAGAACTCGACTTCTTGCTGAGTAATTGTATCGTTTTTATTCTCCTGCGGAAAGAATTGGCGAATGAAACCATTCATGTTCCTGTTAGTGGGTCGTTCCCAGAATGAGTGGGGATTAATTAACACATTGACAGATTCTCTGTAGGAAATTGTTCGGTCTGAAGATTTTGCCAAATTCTTCAACTCAGTTAGTCAGTCTCACTTGTGGAATAAAAACTGTCAACAATTTCACGGCAACATAGGACATGTTTTTCGGAAAGGCTGATCGCCACGGTATGTTTCCCATTCCTCTATGGTCAGATTGCGAATGGCGTATGCGCAAGCTGTGTCAGGCGAATTCCCTTTTGGGGCAGCGAAGACGCGCACCGGTCCCCCCCAACTAGTCGTCATGAATTGAGCGTCATCTGAACTCCAAATGGAATGGCGTACCTGGTCGAAATAACCAGAAACAACCGCCAGTTCCTTTCCGCTGATGGCATCCCACACCCGCGCAGTGCCATCCCAACTTGCGCTGAGTATGAGCGTGCCATCGGAATTCCATGCAGCGAAGTCCACTGGAGCAATATGAGCAGCAAGGATATGAGAAAGTCGGCCTGTCTCTGCATCCCACAAGCGAACCGAATTGTCCGAGCTTGTGGTGAGAATCCTGCTCCCATCTGGGCTCCACGCCGCATATTTGACTCGTTCTGTATGACCGGTTAG